>JBAZXJ010000109.1:0-4669 GCA_041659865.1 Candidatus Margulisiibacteriota bacterium
CGATTCATATCTTTAAAACGTCGCGCAAAGTTCCCCAGAAATACGTTTCTCTGGTCTCCTGCGGAAATAGCGAAAGGTTGATACTGATCAGTTTTTTATGCTTGGGAGCAAAGGTCCGGTTGATGATCTCGGCAACTCTGCGCTTCCCGGCGCCGCAGGGCCCAAGCAGGATAAGATTATCGCTCCGTCCCCATTCCAGGATCTCTTCGAACATCTGGCTTAAAGCCGCGCTCTGGCCGAAGAACCAGGGCTCTTCGACGACACATTCCCTTTGCTTCTCTTCTTCCAGCTGGGTCAGGATACTTTGCTTCAATTCCGGATCGCTGATATCTCTCAGGATGAAATCGACACAGCCAAGCTTTAAGGCTTTGACCGCATCTGTCGTAGTCGCATGCTGGGCCAGGGCGATCACCCTTAGCCCCGGATAAACTTCCATGATCCTCTGTAAAAGCAAGCTGGTCTCTTCATTATAATCCAGCAAAAGCAGATCAGGTTTTATCTGGTCCAAAAGGGTCAGCACATCTTTGCCAGGACAGTTAGCGACGTTAAGCTCCCAGCTTTGACTAAGCTGCTGGGCAAGTTCGGAGGAGCGGTCGAGGATCAGGATCTTGTATTGGTTCATTGACTAGGGTCCCTTTATAATTACAAGTCAGGAGACAGAAGTAAAGAAGTAAAGTAGTAAAGAATTAAAGAATGATCTGCCGATCCCAATATTATACTTCTTTGCTTCTTTATTTCTTTACTTCTTCCTAATAGTGTCCCACATTCTATACTCCCCCGCCTCATTCTGCAAAGCCCTCTTCCCTCACACCGTTATCGGCAAAACGACCGTGAACGTCGTCCCCTTATTGACCTTACTACTCACGGTTATCGTCCCGTTGTGGTCAGAGATGATCTTTTCGGTGATGGCCAGACCCAGCCCTGTACCTTCATGGCGAGTAGTATAAAAAGGCTCGAAAACATGCAACAAGCGCTCTTCGCTGATCCCTACACCGGAGTCGCTGACCTGTAACTGCAGCTGCTTTTTCTTGAGCAGAAGCTTGGTGCTTACCGCCAGGTCCCCGCCCCTGGGCATAGCTTCGATAGCGTTCTTGAGCAGATTTAGAAAGACCTGCTTGAGCTGGTCCTTATTACCATTAATGACCGGCATTTCCTTGTTCTCGAATTTAAAACTGACATCGTTCTTTTGCATATCCTCTTTTAACAGATCCGCCACCTCATTGATCACTTCCTGCATCTGCACAGGATTAAGCAAGGGCTTTTTGTTCCGGCTTAACATCAACATCTCTTCGACCAGGTTGTTGACCCGATGAACTTCCCTGGGGACGATCTCCATATACTTATGGCGGAAGCCTTCATCATTGAATTTTTTCGGCAGCATATCGGTAAAGGTCTTCAGCGCCACCATGGGATTTTTGATCTCGTGGGCAAAACCAGCGGTGACCGTACCCAACGCGGCCAGTCTTTCCGAGCGGGCGGCCTGCTCCTGGGCTTTAATGGCTTCTTCATGCAACGCGATATTCTCTAAAGCTACGGCGAGCTGCCCGGCGAAGGCCATGATCAGATTGGTGTTCAGGGCTGCCAGAGGTTTTTTGCTGTATTTATTATCCACCGCAATATACCCCAGATACTTCTCGCGGGAGATCAAGGGAATGAACATTACTTCAGATTCGATCTTAAAGGGGCCGAATTCTTCCTGGGGTAAAGCCAGGACGCTGAAATCTTTTGGCAGCAGAATGATCGGCTGGGTACTGTTCAACAGGAAAGGATAGATCCCGTAATCAGTGGATTTAACAACGTCCTGGATGTCAGAGAGGACCACGTCCTCTGCCTTTACAGCGATTATCCTGATCTCGTTGTTCTCTTTGATCTGGCCCAGGATCGCCCGGTCGACCATGATCGAAGAGGTCATGATCGTCAGGGCCTGATTATAGAAATCTCCAGTATTCAGAGAGGTATTAATGTCCTTGCCTACATTATATAACAGAGATAATTCCGTTACTTTTTCCTTGGTCTCTTCATACAGCCAGGCATTCTCGATCGCGGTACCGGCCTGATGACCGATCGTCTCCAGTAATTCCAGGTCGCTGTTGGTGAGCGGTGTTTCCGCCTGCTTTTCACCCAGGACAAAGAAGCCGGTCAGGTTGTCGGTATGGTAGACCGGTATGATGACCTCGGCGCCCATCGCCTTGAGCTCTTCCTTGATCTCCTGGAATTTATCATGGATCTCCTGGGTGCTAAGCTTTTTGTCTTTCTTGTGCTTGCTCGCGCATTCCCAGAAAACGCTTTCCAGATTTTCCCTGGTGATGATCCTGCTGCAATATTTCAGCAGGTCGATCAACGGAGAATTCGTTACCGCCTTTTCTCGTTCGAACTTTTCGCCGACCTGGTCGGAATATTTACCATAGATATACTGGTTGGTCTTTCTGTCCTGAATGACGATCCTGGCCGTTTTCACCTTGATGGTATTGATAAAAGCGATCATCAATAGTTTAACGATATTGTCCAGAACGATGGTATTGTTGAGCGTCCGGCTGATCTCCTGCAGGGTCTGGCGGTAATTATAGCTCTTTTGAAAAAGAAAACGGTCGGTCACTTCGGTCAGCCAGTCCTTCAACGGCTGAAAACCGATGGTGATCAAAATACCGGTTATCGCCGAAGCCCAGAGCACGCTTTCCCCGAAAATATTCTGCAGGATATTGCCAAATAACACGACCGAACCCGCATAGATCGAAGCGACCACCGTGGCCAATACGGCGTAGGTCACGGACCGCTTGATGATCACTTCAATATCGAGGAACCTGTGCCTTAAAATGGCAAAAGCGGTAAAGAAGACGAAGATCGTCGTAAAGTTCGGGCCAAAGCTGGAAAAGAAAGAATTAGCGGTGATCACAGGCAAGATAAGATTGGTAAAAGCACCTAAAAGCAAAGTGACAAAGGTACCGATAAAAACCAGTTTAAGCTGGTCCTTTTCCCGCTGTTGGCTCATTTTCCTGCCCTTATTGACCAGGACCCAGATTGCATAGATCGTATAAACACTAAAATAAACAATATATGAGCCCACACCCTGCCCGACCATGACGTTGGCTCCCCAGTCCATGATCTCAACTTTATCCACTATATAGTTCGTGAACAGGGAGATAATTGAAAAAACTGCCGGGATGATCAAGAAGGTCGTTAGGGAGATCAATTTATTGTTGAGCAGAAGCTTTTTGCCCTCTTCCCGAGGAAAGACCAGGGAAAAATACAGGATACTGGGAAAGATGATGGCGGTAGCAACGAAGGTCAGTTTGGCCAAGAGCAGGGACAGCCAGACCCGGTGGGTAAGGTCCGCCAGAAAATTAGCGATGATCCAGAACGTAATGGCCAGGATCAGGATAAAGAAGGAGCGGTTGATCTTGCTTTTCGGGTCCGCGGTAAGGACCAAAAAAGCGATATAGGCATGAAGTATTACCAGGGTCAGGATCAGATAGATATTTGAGAACATTAACTATCCATTTATTTGATAGGATATCTTATTGATCGGGATATAATATAGTAAAAGCCTGAAATACGCTACTTTTTGACCAACGAGAGCAAATGGCACTGTCCGGAATAAGTTTCCGTAAATTGCTTAAGCTCAAAGTCTTTGCTCTTGAACAAGGAAATGAATTCGTCCTGGTTCAAGTAATGGAATTGCTGAGCCTGGGCTTTCTGGTCGATCAGGCGGTTGAAGCGCAGGATCTTGATCATGGTCCAAATATCCTTTAAAGAACTTAATCCTCTGTGGACCAGGTTATCAATGAACACTGACAAATAACTAAAGCTGGGCTTGGGATCAGCGATAATTACCTTACCGCCTTTTTTCAGGACCCGCTTGATCTCTTCCGCTAACTTGGCCTGGTCCTCAGCTTTGAGCACATAAAAACCATTGGTGATGGTGATCAGAGAAAAACTGTCCTGCTTGTAGGGCAAGCCCTGGCTGGCATCATTAAGGATCAGACTTGCCTGGGGGTTTTTACGGGCATTGATCGCCAGGGCGCTGGAATTCAGGTCAGTACCGAACATGGCGATATCTTGCTTTTGACCGCCAGCCAGATCGCGATCAGTTAGATGTTCAAAAAGATTGCCAGTACCGCAGTTGATGTCCAGCCAGCTAACCTGCCCGGCATCGTCTGTTCTATCCGCCAAAGCGATGGTGCTGACGCTTTTTAGCATCTGCTGATATCCGGTCAGCTTGTTCAATTCATCATAAACCTGAAAGTAACTGTCCCAGAAGTGTTGTTCTGCCCACTTGCGCAAAGGTTTCATCTCGGCCACTTCTTCATGACTTAAGAACATCTTTTTAAAGATAGCGCGTTTTGCCACACTGATCAGAGAATTATAAAGGACCAGCCTGCAACTATCTTGACCTGCAGGATGCTCAGATCTTTGCGTTGCGTATCCAGATCTTTCCGGGTTCAGAGCGATGATCTTCCAAAGCATTTTAGCGCACCTTTACCGGTTTGTTCAGATAAACGTTCTTGACCGTTGCAGTCTGGCTGCTAAAAGGTCCTTCGCCTTGCCTGTAAATACTGACCAACGGAGCGCAAGAATCCTTGTTGTTCTTGTAAGATTCCCGAAAATCCTCGTTCCTTTCCAGGAGGGTATCGATCACCGTTGCGGTAAGTTTTTCCTTGTCCAGCTTGGC
>JBAZXJ010000109.1:4679-5591 GCA_041659865.1 Candidatus Margulisiibacteriota bacterium
CTCTTAACTCGATGTGTAAGTGGAACTCCGGCATCATATTGGCATTTGGCTTGATCTCCATCAAAAAGGAATTGATACTTCCGGCCATTTCAGGATCACTGTAGATAGCCGCCTGAATATCGCTAGGGTAAATATTGGCCCCGTCAATGGAGATCGTCCCGTCACTGCGGCCAAAGATAAAAAGAAAAGGAATATGCAGGACATCGAGATCTTTTTTGCGTTCTATATTGTCGATCAGTATCATGATCAGTCCCTTAAGCTTTTTGTTGAGGTTATCCTGTTTGGAAAGCTCCTGGAGTTTTTGCAAGAATTGCTGATAGGAGATCACCCCACCCTCATCACCTATACAGTATTTTATCTTGGGCAGTACCACGTTAGGGCTGGTGATCGTAAAGACCAGCTCCTGCTTTTTTTCCGGTGTAGTCCTTTCGGTGATGTGATAGCGGATCGGGTCCCATTGGCCAAAAAAGCTGGGCATTCTGTCCCCGCCAAAAAGTTTTTGCCTGACCTCTTTATAGCGAAAGGCCATTTGCAAAAGTCTCACTGTCAACGAATTTTCATTGGCTACTGCTATATCCAGATCGGAGGCCCCATAAGCACTGTAGATCAGAGCCTCCGGTCCCAGGATGCTCTGCATATAGGAACGCCAGCCTTCAACAAAACCTTCTCCTCCGGTCAATAGATTGATCTTGTAATCCTGCCAGTTTATCCCCTCTTCCTTGCCGCTTTCGATCAGCTTGGTCAAAAAAGGCGGATAACCAGCCAGGATAAAACGGTTATCTTTACCCTGCTCTTTTATGGTCCGGATTATTTCCTGGATATTGGTCCCGGTATTTAGTACCGTTCCGGAATTTGAAGCGGCTTCCACGAACCTGGTCCCGGTCACCCAGACCCCGGTCGCCCAGGTGCTGA
>JBAZXJ010000110.1:0-5497 GCA_041659865.1 Candidatus Margulisiibacteriota bacterium
CATTGTCAGGAGAATTATTCTTCTCTACGTACACGAATCCTGCTGGAGTATCGGAAAAGGTAAGAATAAGAGGTAATGGTAATGTAGGTATAGGCGTAACCAATCCCGGAGCAAGGCTTGAAGTAGTTGCTAGCAGTAATGATAACACAATCCCAGTAACCTCGGTCATTGCCAATACGTTTTCTGCACCGGGCGCGATAAATGGTACATCCCGTATGCAATTTATGACCGGTACAAATACAGTGGCTTACCCTATCGGCGAAATAAGAGCCTTCAAGGAAGGTGATTTCTATTCTTCAAATCTCCAACTTAAGGGTGGTTTATCTTTTTGGACCCAATCCCAGAACGGTGTTCCTGCGAACGGATATACTGAAAAAATGAGAATAGCCTCTGATGGTCACATCGGTATCGGTACTACTTCTCCATCGGTCAACTTGCATATAACAGACACCTCTACCCAGCTCTATAACGAACTCATTCGCCTGCAAGGACAGGACGGTTTTTCAGTAGGGGATCAGATGGGGATAAGTTTCTGTCAGGGCCCACTTGAGTTGAACCGGATTTCCTCTATGTATAACGGTGCCAATGATTGGGGATTGTTGTTCAAAACATTAAATAGCAATGTGTCCCAGAACAGCATGTATCTTAACGGGGACGGTTGTCTGGGCATAGGCACGACGAACCCAGCTGGTTCAAAACTGAACGTTACGATCTCGGAGAATGCGACCAGCTTTGGCTCGAACAATTCGATCGCCTTTAGAAACACATCAACGGCGCCTGGCGCGATGACCGGTATCGCTTTCTGGGGCAATTCGAGTTCTCCAGCCGGGGCAGGGATAATGGCTCAGTTCCTTACGCCAGCTACAATTCCCTCAACGAACCTTATATTCTATACGACTGACGGGTCTAGCTTAGCTGAGAGGATGAGGCTAAGCCGGGAAGGGAATCTGGGTATTGGTTCTGCTTCTCCTCTAGCCAGGTTGGAGATATATAAGTCAAATGCCATTGGTACGGATCTTTTATTGTGTCTAAGTAAAGCAGGTGCTGGCAGTACATATGTTCATCAGTATTACAACAGCAGTAGCGACTGGGGAACTATATTTTCAGGGGCTGCCACAACGGGTTCGACTTGGGATTGGTTGAAGGTGATGTATGATACCTCGATCAGTTCGCCAAAATATATTTCTTTCCCAAATGGGAATGTGGGGATCGGGGTGACCACTCCGACTACCAAGTTGACCATAAAAGGGAATGCTATTGACGATAACTGGGGTAGCCTCTCAATAGTTCAGGGCAGTAATGATGCAGTTTATAGACAGATATACATGAACGGTTCATATCTATTTTTCTACAACGGAGCCAACAATGCATCTCTAAATCCTGCTGGTGCCTGGACTAACGCGTCCGACAGATCGTACAAAAAGGATATTCAGGATATTAATTACGGTCTCAGTACCGTTATGAAAATGCAGCCAAGAGAATATCGCATGAGATCGGACAACGAAAAACAGATCGGATTCGTTGCCCAGGAACTGGAAAATGTAGTTCCGGAGGTCGTATCAGGTGTGGAAGGCAAGAAAGGTGTTTCTTACGGTAATTTAACGGCAGTTTTGACCAAGGCTATCCAGGAACAGCAGAAACAATTTGAACAATACAAGGCTGAAAAAGATAAAGAATTAGCTCAGTTGAAGGCCGAGATCGAGAAATTGAAACGGAAATAGGCACAAAGGCACATAGGCATCGAGGCACAAAGGTAAATGTAGGGGTGCGGTCATCGCGCCTCTTCGCGTTTGACGGGGGCCTTGGCCAAAATACCGATTGCCATAATCCATTTTATTGATGATAATATGCATATCCGGACCGATAAACGGTTCGTTTGTAGGGGCGAATAATCATTCGCCCTTACATCGATTCCGGTTTCAATAACATATCAACAGGAGGATTTCATGAAAAAATTATTATTAGGTATTTTGGTTTTGATCATAATATCTGCGGGGATATACGCCGTACCGAATCAATTGACCTACTCGGGAAGGTTATTGCAGAACGGCGCGCTGGTAAATTCTGACCTGGTTATGCATTTTTATATTTATGGTACAGCAACAGGAGGAAGCCCGGTCTGGTCAACGTCCAATATTAATGTAAACGTGAACCAGGGTATTTACAGCGTTGTGCTCGACCAGGTCACCGCTAATGTGTTTTCAGGTGATGACCGATATTTAGAGGTCCAGGTCGGCAGTGAAGTTTTAGCCCCCCGGACCAAGATCAACAGCGTCGGCTATGCTTTGCAGGCAGGAGGGTTAAGCGTCGGAGGGACGCCGGCGGTCTCTGTTCTGGCTAATGGGAATATCGGCATTGGGACAACGAACCCTGGCCAAAAGCTGAGCGTGATGTCTGCTGTTAGTGGCACACAAGCCCAGTTCGGCAATAATGCTTATCTAAGCAGTTATATAAATGGGGCATATCTTTCAGGCGCTGGTACTTTGGCCATAAACGGAGGCTGGACCGCTCAGTCCAATGCTGCTGCTGATATAGGTTTGAACGATAATGTTCGGCCAGGCGCGATCATTTTTCAGTCAGATAGCGGCTTAACAACTGGGAATGCCTATGCCCCTACGACCAGAATGATAGTAACCAGTACAGGCAACATCGGTATAGGCAAGCAGAACCCTGATTATAGGCTGGATGTTTCCAATGGTACGTTTGGTACGCAGGCGCGTTTTGGTGGTAGTGATGGTGCTACCGGCTATCATTCAACTTATGGCGGTAATTATTATATTTCCGCCGGTGCAGACCTGACAGCCAATGGTACGTGGACAGCTAGGGGCGCAGGTGGCTCGGTCTTGGGCCTGGGGCCGGATGGAGTGATCGGTTTTTATAACTATACGGGAGCTACGATAGGTCAGGCCCCGCCCATTCTTGAACGGTTACGGATAGATAACAATGGCAATGTTGGCATAGGTACAGCGGTTCCTTCGTTCAAAGTAGAGGTAGCCGCGATCAATGCTTCACTGGCGGTTGGTGGTGCGTTAGGCTCTACCCAAAATACAGGGGTCCAGTTTTTAGATACCGGTACCCAGCATGCCGGTCTTAGATGGTCTGGAGATGGTAGCAATAATCTGACCCTGGAAGACGCTTCAGTAAATTCAAATCCTTCGCTATGGAATGGTGGTACGCCGGTTAATTTTATTGTCCGGAATGGCAAGGTCGGTATTGGAACAACGAGTCCTGGAGCAAGATTATCAATAAAAGGTGAGGCTTATCCTTCGAATCTATTAAGTTTTCATTCGTATAATGAGCCCGATCGCTACAAATTAATGTTACGGCAATATACAGGTTCTGGTGCTAATATTGGATATGGTTTTGATAATACAAATGATAACACACTTTATAGCAATGTATTAACTATGCTTGGTGGCAACATCGGTATAGGGACGAATAATCCGGGAGCTAGGCTTCATGTTTACGGTTCGGGAGGAACAGGTGTGGTGAATATTCAAGAATATCAACCGGGCGGTGGGAATACAGGAGGGGTGCTGAATTTACAAGCAACAGATAATGGTGGCAATGCATTATCCATTGTCTCTCTTTCATCAAAATTGGCTAGTGGAGCAGTTGGTTTAGGTGCAGGCGATCTGGCTATTAATACCATGACTGGCGGGGTTTCTTATGAACGAATGAGAATTCAAAGCAACGGCTACATAGGCGTCGGCCTGGCTGGCGTTGCTGCACAGGGGATCTTGGACATAAAAACTGGAACAGGCAGAAACATCTATGTTGCGGATATTCTGGACGGAAGACCGGCCCTATTTTTAAAGAACAACAGTTACTCTGGCCGTATCGATCTGGTCAGCAATGGCGGTATGGAAGTAGGGACGGAAGGCGTGCAGAATGTAGCCTTATTTTCAAATAATCTTGTAAGAATGACCGTTTATGGCAGCGGTGAGGTCGGCATCGGAACAACGACGACGCCTAGAGCCTTGCTGGATGTGAACGGGACTGCTGGTAATTCTACCGGAGTCTGGGCTAACCTGTCTGATATCAGGCTTAAGAAAGATATCAAGACTTTGGCTAACTCTCTTGAGACGATCTTGAAACTACAGGGGGTAAGCTTCCATTGGAAGGATGCCAAGAAGGATAAGGAAGCTGGTCTCCAAAGAGGGTTTATTGCTCAGGATGTAGAAAAGGTTATCCCTGAATGGGTCAGAACCGATGCCCAAGGTTACAAGATGTTGGAAAAAGTCGGAGTCGAAGCGATACTGGTAGAGGCTATCAAGGACCAGCAAAAACAATTTGTCCAGTACAGAACAGAAAAAGAAAAGGAAATGGCCCTTTTGAAGGCCCGGCTCGCGGCCTTGGAAAAGAAATAGATATCGCAGGGGTGGATCTACGTGTGAATACGATCTCAATATAGGGGTGGTGGGGAGATGGCAGATTGGCCAGACCTGTAGTAAAAAATATTAAAGGTACTGGACGAGCTGCCCCGAGTGGCGGCTGGTATACGTTAAGGGAATTCTTAAAACCGCAGGTGTTAAGCGGTTTTTCTTTATGGAATGTTTCTTTTTGGCGGCAAAAAGAAATATTCCCGGGGTGCAGGGGCAGAGCCCATGCATATAAATAGCCGGCCGCAGGCCAGAGGGGGATTTCTCGGTAGTGCGCAACACCCGGTCACTGAGCGAAGCCGAAGTGCCCGCGTAGAAGGTGAGCTCTTTCGAGAGATTGCCACGTCGGATGCCTCCTAGCAATGACGGAGGGCATTCCCGATCTCGCCCCCGGTTGCCATCTCGCCCCCGATAAGTGATAATGCACCGTGCAAATAACCAATAACGTTCTAGACACCTTCCTCCCCCTCGTGCAAAAACCCGCCCGCTATACCGGTGGGGAGTTGAATTCCATCACTAAGTCCTGGGATGAGAACAAGTTACGTATCGCCATCGCCTTCCCTGACGTGTATGAGCTAGGTATGTCTAATCTGGCTATCCAGATCCTCTACGGCTTGCTTAATGAACAAGCCGATGTGCTCTGCGAAAGAGTGTTCGCTCCCTGGCCGGATATGGAAGAGCAGTTGAGACTGCATAAAATCCCGCTATTCTCGCTGGAATCCAGAAAGCCTTTAGGCGAATTTAACGCTATCGGCTTTTCCCTAAATTATGAGCTCAATTACACCAATGTCCTAAATATGCTGGACCTGGCCGGTATCCCGCTGAAAAGCGCAGACCGCGGTCCGGAACATCCCTTGATCTTCGGGGGCGGCCACGCCGCGTTCAACCCTGAACCATTGGCGGAATTCATTGATTTTTACGTCATCGGTGAGGCCGAGGAGGTAATGATAAACATCGTAGAGACGTTGCAATGCAACGTCTCTACCGCGATCGATAAACAAAATATATTGAAATCTCTATCGGCGATCGAAGGCATCTACGTCCCCTCCATCGGCAACAAATACAAACGCCGTATCGTCGCTGACCTTGATAAGCCTATTTCCCTTTAAAACCTA
>JBAZXJ010000111.1:0-5467 GCA_041659865.1 Candidatus Margulisiibacteriota bacterium
GGTTAAAACGAAAATATTTCTGGAAGGTATTCCGGCTTTACGGTTGCGGGACAGCTCAGGATAACGACCTGATTTCCTCTTCCAAAAACTCTAACAAATTTACAATAACCAAGAACGAGAGCAAAGTCAACTTGGACCTGCAAAATATTTATCGTCATGGTGGGGACGTTTTCTTGTACCGGAAACGAAGAAGGGATCTCACCCCGTCATTGCGAGGAGGCATCCGACGAAGCAATCTCTCGGGAGGGCTCTCCTGCTACGCGGTCGTTTCGACTCCGCTCAACGACCGGGGTATCGATAGTGCGCAACACTCGGTCACTGAGCGGAGCCGAAGTGTCCGCGTAGTAGGGTGCCCCTCTTAATTGCCCCTTGGTTTCTTTCCTTTCCTTTTGTATACTTAAAATTATACAGTGGTAATGTTCAATATTACCCAAAACACAGCCTTTATCCTTGCTGATCCTTGCTAAAGGTGGCTCTGGGATATGGCACGGAATATGTAAGTTGAAACAGGGGGTGTATCCAATGTTCAGGCGCAGGCAAAAAGGTCAGGCAATAGTTGAGTTCGCCCTGATCGCTCCTCTGCTTTTCTTGATGTTCTTTGCCACGATCAATTTCGGCTTGTTCTTTCATGATTATTTGTTCGTGATCCAGTCGGTCCGTGACGGCGCCCGTTATGCCGGGATCCAGGGCTCCGGTGTCGGCAGTACTGCCGTGAAGAACAGAGTTATCTCGGCGGCCGACAACTATAACCTCTACACTATGACCATGGATGCCAACGATCTGACCGTAGCCTGGACCGCAGATTCGGCACAGGTCAGATGGACCAAGAACGTGCCGATCAATCTGGTCTTCATCCAGACCTTGACCGTGCCCTTGAATTTTCAGGTGGAAATGCCCAGGGAGGATTAGCCCATGATGATCAGAGGAAAGATCGGTCAGACGATCATTATCATCCCTCTTTTAGTCCTGGTTCTGATCGCGGCGGTCGGCCTGACCTTTGATATCGGCAATGTACTTTTGGCCAAGAATAAATTACAAGCCGCTGCCGATGCTGCTGCCTTGGCCGGCGCCAAGTCTCTATATGGGGGACTACCTTTGGTCAGAATTACGGTCAGCGACTTTGTTGTTCGCAACGGGTTGGCCACAAATAATATAACGATCGTTACACCATATAATGGCGATCCCAACAGGATAAGAATCATTATTCAAAATAACACGAACTATTATTTCATGAGGGTGTTGGGTAAAAGTTCGGTGAGCATCAGCGCCAGCAGTGCGGCCCTGGGGGTCAAGACCGGATACCATGGCTGTAATGCATTAGCCATGCCGGAAGGGACTTTCACTTTAGGCAACCGTTACGAGATCAAAAGCAGCGCCGGCGAGGTCCATTCCAATCATGGAGCGATAGCGCTTGGCGGACCGGGAGCTGATCAATATAGGGACAATTTGTCCACCGGCTATCAGGGGCCTCCGTTGTCGATAGGCGATGTCATCCGGACCGAACCTGGCCAGTTAAAAGGACCAACGGCTACAGGCTTTGATGCCCGTTTCAATGCCGGTTTTCCAGGGGAGAGCTGGAATAATTATACCCTGGGCAATCCGCGAGTGGTCCTGGTCATGCTGGTCGATCCGAACCCCTATACGATATCGGGCAGCGGTGAAGTGACCGTAAGAAGTTTTGCTTTATTCTTTCTGGAGAATTATGATCATAGCGACGGCTCGCTTGACGGGACATATATCGGCAATGCAGATAGCAGTTTATTAGGAGGATCGCAGACGCCGAAGGTGGATGTGTCATTAATAGAATAAGAGAAGACAAGAAAGGTGATCATAAAAATGAAAAAGTGCAATGGTCAGACGATAATAATCATCCCTATCCTGTTCATGGTGATCATCATCGCCATGGGCGGAGTGATCGATGTGGGCAATATGCTGGTCGCCAAGAATAAACTGCAGGCGGCGTCGGATGCTGTAAGTCTGATCGGGGCTAAATCGATCTGGGGAGGGGCTAGTTATGTGACCCAAAAAGTAAATGATTTCGCCCAGCGCAACGGTCTAACTCCGGCTAACGTGACGGTAACCACTCCTTACAATGGCAATGCCAACCAGATCAGGATCTCGGTCCGCCAGACCTATAACTATGTCTTCCTGCGCCTGCTGGGCAAGAATACGGAATTAATTCAGGCTTCCAGTATCGCTTCCGGAACGGCCACCGGTTATAAAGGGATGAATTCTATTGCCATGGGTTCGGGGACCTACACCTCAGGGCAAACTTATGCCATCAAAGATGATTCGGGAGGAAATTCCGGCGCTATCTCGCTAAGTGGTCCGGGAGCTAATGAATTTCGCGATGACTTTAAATTTGGTTATCAAGGTACACCGCTGAGCATTGGCACAGTAGTTGAAACCAAGCCTGGCAAAATGTCCGGTCCGACCAGTGAGGCTTTTAGTTACCGTTATAACCGCGGGTTTGCTGGAGAAACCTGGAATAATTATACCTTTGGCAATCCGCGCGTGGTAATGGTCGCCTTTACCGATCCTGCTCCGCAAAGTCTGAACGGGCGCAAGAATACGACCGTAGTCGGTTTTGGCTTGTTCTTCCTGACCAGTGAGGATGACGGGGGGATCAATGCCAAATATATAGGTCCGCCGCAGGACAATGTTCTTGGCGATGCTCAGGAAGCCGCTGTTGATGTGAATCTGATCGAATAAGGCCTAGTCCATTACCTCTGCAGTAATGCCATTGAGATCAATGGTAAGCTTCGCGCCAAAGTCCACCCCTGGGTACAATTTGCTGGTATATAATAAGGATAGCAGCAATTTACTATGCTGAAGCTCTTGGCCTGATCCGGGCTTGAATAGCTCCAGGAGGATCTGGTATTGCCCATGTTCTTTTCCCTGCAGGTCATAATAGGTGATCTTTTGCTCCAGGAGCTGACCTTCTTTGATCGTGAACGCACACGTCAGGCCTAACCAGGACGGATTGCTATGGCTAAGATAAGCTATCAGGGAACCGAGCAGCCGCGAACTGTTGTAGTCCCGCCAGACCTTATCGCCAGAACTTTTCATGAGCAGCGTTAATGCTTCAAAGAGCTTGCGGCAAAGAGGGCCGCTGGCTTTCTGGTCTTTTAGGTCAAAATGATATTTATTGAAAGAACCTTCGGTCGGAGGAGCCGCATATAAAAGGTTCAGCAATTCCCTGGCTGTAAGGTGGAACTGTTCAGAGGACGAGAGCTCTTTGGGAGTGTTGATCGCTTGAGTAATTATCTTGAAGGACATTAGTTAAAAGTTCTCCTGTTATCTGCCGTTAGTATTATCGGCGGAAAGCCGGAGGAAATTCAGTTATTTTCAACGATCGTAAGGAGTATCTATTCGTCGAAACTGAGCCCTGATTCGTGAATTGAGACCCGGTTCAGGACCTGACCATTAGGTCCCTGCTGAATAAAGACCGGGATTATTTCCTGACCTTTATTCCAGGTCAAGTAGCCGTCAAGTGACGCAACTACGCCCTGGTCCACGATAGTTCCTTTGCATAAAGGTCTTTTGAAATCAAGGTCGTTGATCCTGTCTTGGGGCATTATTGTTTTCAAGGCTTTTTGCAAAGAGTCCCAGGGGATCTCGCCTTTTAAGTATTGATTGATGCGTATGACCAATAATCCACCGGCACTGGACTTCCAATTGATCTCGTCCAAAGAGAACATCTTGCCAAGTTTTTGGAGTTGGCCCGGCTTTTGTTCATGGACAAGACCATGATTTTGACTTGCTACCAGTTCTTTGTTTTTTTTGTTCAAACCAGACACTATTTTATATAACATATGATTTACCCCTTTTATTCATTTGTTAACTGCATTGTGCCTCATTCTGGCCGTTGACACTCGGCTGCTGAATTTCGGGAGCAACCCGCACATCTATATTATCGTCAGATAAGGGGTGCAAATTGCATTTACTTTTAGTGCTGGGGACGGGGGTGATAGTTAGGGTAATAGGGACGGAGAAAATAGCGGTCAAAGCCAATGGATCGAGGGAAAAGATTGTCAGGGCAAATGGTCAGAGGCTGATGGTACCTTCATACAGCGCTTTGCCAACGATACAGCCTTCCAATCCTGGGATCTCGGTTGGGTGGTTACCCCTCCGGCAGCTATGACAGGGATGGAGATATCCTGGCAGACCTCCCGCATTGGGCAAGGCCAGCTCCAAATAGCCGCAGGGACAGACCACTGGGCTGTCCCTGCGAGATGTCTATGGTCCTGCCGGAGGCTATGACTGACAAGACAGATCATTCTTCTATCGGAATGTAGGATCCATTTTTGCCAATGCATCTTTTGCTGCCAAACGAACAGAAGCATTCTCATGTTCAAGTAACTCGCGTAAAATAGGTATAGCTTTTTGACCTTCATAAGTAACATGCCTTGCGACGATATCTGAATACGGAGGCTTGGCGTTAGGATCAATTTTCATGATAGCATCTGCAGCTGCAAGATGGAGTTCAATATCCTCATCCTTTTGGTTGCATAAATCGTATAGTCGCGGTAACGCATCTTTTGCATCTGATTCCATATTCCCAACTGCCCAAACTGCAGCTATACATGAATCTCTATGATGATCCGACCTGTCGATTTGCTCTATTAGGTATGGTACAGCATCTTTTGCATTGGGTTCCATGTAACCTAATTCATCTATTGCTTTTGTTCTAACTTTCAGACAATTATGCTCAGTTAATGCGCAAAGGTCTGCAATACTTTCCGGACCAAGTTTTGCGATTGTCTCGACTGCCTTCCATCGTATTGTCCACTCCATATCATTGCACATCATGCGCAATTCTCTAACGGCCCCTTTAATAGCTGCAGTGCCTATATGTTTTATCGCGCTAATTGCAGAACTCCGAACAGAACCAGAATAATCACTGCACAAGATAAGCAAGTCTGGCAATGCCGCCATTCCCATGTTACGTAGAGCTTTTGCCGCATTTTCGCGTATCCTGTCATCTCTATCAGCCATCCTTGCTCTAATAACAGAAAGTTCACGATCCTCTTTGCTGGAGATCTGTTCTTTCTTTTCACTGATTATCTTGTATTGCATCTATACCTTCCTTTGCTAAATATATTAGTGGGAATACTATAGTTCTATAGTCCGCTGTTTGTATTATCGTAGTAAGCTGGGGAAAAATTCAGTTATTTTGAAAAGGGTTAAATATTAGCTGACGTAAGCTTTATCGTGCCTTCATACAGCGCTTTGCCGACGATACAGCCTTCTACGCCGGGGATAGTGGCTAATTGGTCGATGTCGGCCTGGGTAGTGACCCCGCCGGAGGCGATGACAGGGATAGCGATGGCCTCGCAGACCTCCCGCATCAGCTCAAAATTAGGGCCCTGCATGGCACCGTCCTTGGAGATATCCGTAAGGACTATCCTTTTCGCCCCGGTTTTGACCAGGTTACGCAGGAATTCGGCCAGATCGGTCTCAACCG
>JBAZXJ010000112.1:0-596 GCA_041659865.1 Candidatus Margulisiibacteriota bacterium
AAGAACCTGTTCGTCTTGCCGAGAAAGGCATTTTGTTCCATCAGGACCAAAGGTTTACGCAGACAAAACGCGGCCAGACCGACCGGCACGGCAGGATACCCGCCGGTAACGATCACTACCTGAGGCTTGAACTTCAGCATTACTTTCAAGGCCTGCAAAGATCCGGCTAAGATCTTAAAAAGGTTCTTCGAACTGGAGATTATTTTTTTTTCCAAATAAAACACTTCTGCTTTGTCCTGCAAATATTCTGCCAGCGCTCTGGCCGGAAAAATATGCCCACCCGTACCACCGACCGAGATCAGCACCCTGGTCTTGCTCATAGTATATATTTTTCCATCTTGCCCAAACTGGTGTTAATGATCAGCTCTGCCGGCACTTTAAGTCCCTTGATCAGTTGCAGTGAATGAGTGAATTCGCCGACTTTATCCATGAAATGAGCGTCGCTGGTGACCGCCAAGGGGAGCTTTTGCCTGACCGCCTCTTGGACCAGTTCTTTTAGGACCGTTTCCGATCCTTTGCGCACATAAAAAGAGGAATTGTTAACTTCCAGGACTTTCTTATATTTCTTGGCTGCGCTAATAAAACGTTTTACTTCT
>JBAZXJ010000112.1:631-5452 GCA_041659865.1 Candidatus Margulisiibacteriota bacterium
GACTACCCCCGCCGATATGCATACTGGCAATGATATAATCCAGGCAAGGCTGGACCTTTTCTTTAATATCCAGTTCGCCAGCCTGGTTGATAATATTCGCCTCCGCTCCACGATATAATTTCACTCCGTATAACGTTCTGGGCAGGCAGGAAAGATTGGAAAAATGGTAATGGTGACAACCGCTGGGCATAGCCGGGCCATGGTCGGTTATCCCCATGCCGAGCAAGCCTTTATCAGCAGCCGCTCTGGCCATTTCGGCGATCGTACTATAAGCGTGTCCGCTGGAGATCGAATGGGTATGAAGGTCTGCTACGATCCGCATCAGCTATTCGCTTTTACCTTTCAACAGCTCGACCAGCGTCCTGACCCCAACCCCACTAGCCCCTCTATTCAAACAACCTGCTTTTTTAGAGAGATAAGCAGTACCGGCAATATCGATATGGGCCCAAGGCATATTCTTGGCAAATTCCCCTAAAAAGATCCCGCCGATCACCGGAGAAGCTTTGCCTTCTTCGGTACAGTTGAGAATATCAGCGACATCGCTTTTTAAATAATCCTCATATTCCTTATCAAAGGGCAGCTGCCAGATCTTCTCTCCGGCTTTGCGACCGGCACAGATCACATCATCTAGCCATAACTGATCATTCCCCATGATCCCGCTGTATATGTCACCTAAAGCCACACTGCAACCGCCGGTCAAAGTAGCGATATCGATCAGCTTGGTCGCGCCGTTCTGCACCGCGTAGGTTATCGCATCGGCCAGGACCAGTCGCCCTTCGGCATCCGTGGAAATGATCTCGATCGTTTTCCCGCTTAAAGCGGTGATGATATCGCCAGGCTTGGTCGCTCTGGCATCAGGCATATTCTCCGTAGCAGGGATCACGGCGAGAATGTTGACCCTAAGGTTCAAACGCGCCACCGTCTCTACTACTGCCAAGATCGCTGCTGCGCCGGCCATATCAGTTTTCATTTCAGACATTTTTTTGGCCGGCTTGATCGAGATCCCTCCGCTGTCAAAAGTTATTCCCTTGCCGATCAGGCCGTAGACATCACTGCCAGGCTTAGCGTTACTGTATTCCAAAATGATCATTTTCGGCGGTTCTTCCGCGCCGGCGGCCACGCAGAGGAACGCGCCGGCCTTCATGCTTTCCAGATCTTTTCTGTCCAGCACCTTTACTTTTACCTGTTTATGTTTTTGCGCGATCTCTTTGGCAACGTTGGCTAAATAAGTAGGCGTAACAATATTGGAGGGCTGTTCGACCAAGGCTCTGGCCTTGTTCACCGCCTCGGCCCGAAACTGGATATATTCCAAAGCCGGCAGGATATCCCGTAACGGTTCTTCCTTATTGTCCACAAAGGTCAAAGACTTTACCGGAACTTGTTCTTCTTCCTTCTTGGTCTTCTTGCCGGGAAATTCATAAGCGCCTAAAAGATAGCCTTCCAGCACAGCCGCAGCAGCTTCCTTGGGATAGATCCCGGCCTGGTCGCCTACGCCATGAATAACGGTCGAGATGTCTTCAGCCTGAACCTTCTTGACGATATCGGCCATGACAGATCCGGCTTGCCTTAGATCATCAAGCTTGAATTTTTCCGGCTTGCCCAAACCGATCACGGCGACGCGTCTGGCCGGGATCTTGCCCTGGGTATGGATCAAGGATACTTTTCCCAGGTCGCCTTTGATCTCTTTTTCCTTGATCAGCTGAGTGATCAGGCCGTTCAAGGCTTTATCAATAGCCCCGGTCGGTCCGCTAGGCGATGTTACGTCCTGAAACAGATTTACGAACAACAGATCACACGGCTGTTTCACGACATCCGCTTGTTTGACACTTACCTTCATTAATAAAACCTCCTAAAGATCTCTTAGATATTCCCGGCTTTAACTTCACTATGACTAAACAGCGGCAAATTCTGCACCGCGCTTTTTTCGCTGGCATCGAACCAGCCAGGATCGGTCACATCAGGCGTGACCATGGTGGCGTCGATATAAAAAGGCGTTGGCCAGGGACCGGTACCGACCGGCAAAGGCACGCTGGGCGGATTAAAATTATAACTGCTCAGGTCGATCTGTTTGTCGCTGGCCGACGTAGCACGATCCGTGTAGATCAACGTCCTGCTGTTCGGGGATTTCACCTTGGCATTGAACAGCACGGTGCCTTTGTTATATTTAAAGAAGGTGCTCACATAGGTATTATCCAGCTGAGTGGGCAATTCCGGATAGCTGACAAAATTACCATTAGCATCTTCAAAGACCATCGTCGATGAGAGCAAGTATTCATTAGTGATACTGTTATAGGTGACCGCTATATACTGGTCATAAGGATTGCCGGTACCAGTGAGATCAGGCGCCATGTTGTTGATCATCACCACGAAAGTTTTCTGGGCAGGATCAGTATAATCGTATTTGATCTTCATTGTTGAGTTATTCGCCAAGGCTGCTTCCGGCGCGCCAGGATTGGCTTTATTCTGGCAGTATTTCGGTTTATTCAAAAAGATGGTCCCCTTGGCTGGGCTTAGCGTAAAATTAGCAGAAAGCACTAGCTCCAGCTGTCCGCCAACCAGGGTCTTTTGTACAAATTCTTTCTCGTAAACGTTATTGCTCAAGGTCTTGTAGCTCGCCCAATCACCGGCAAAAGGCGTATTAGCCGTCGCGGGGATCGTGCCTTCTATATCCGAAGGTATCTGGGCGGCGTTCATGCCGGTAAATATCGTATCTGGAATAGCGCTTAATTCATCGACCGTAGCAAAGAAATGTCTTAAGGCTACGACATTCTCTGGAGGGCAGGAAAGCATGGATGAGCTGACCGCAAAAATACTGGCGATCAGGATCAGGGCTAAGCCAATAAATAATATGTACTTCTTCATTTTCTTTCCTCCTTTATTGTACTAATGAAGCCGGCATGGCAAGTTTAACGTTAGTTGGCAGTACGACCACGTTGGCGTTGCCACCGCCGCCATTACCACCACTGCCACCGTTACTGCTCGAGGTTGAACCGCAGCCGATCAGAAAGAACAACAGGAGCATCGAAGCGATCGCGAAAATAATTATCAGTCTCGGCAGGTTATCTTTATTCAACATCCTGAACCTCCTTATATATTTACTACGCTCAAAACATCATCCTTAAACTCCGCGCTGAACTTTTGATATTCGCTTACGGACAATTCTTTCAGGTCACGTTTCCCTTGCTCCAGGCAATAAGCAACTATCTTGCCCACGATAACATGAGCCTCGCGGAAAGCCACGCCCTTTTTGACCAGGTATTCGGCCAACCTGGTAGCCATGATGAACCCGCCGGTGCTGTTGCGCATCTTTTCATAATTGAATTTGATCTCCGGAAGCATTTGCTTTAATACCTGCAAACTGCCCAGAACAGTATCCAGGCCAAGGAACAACATCTCTTTGTCTTCCTGCATATCCCGGTTATAGGAAAGAGGCAAGCCCTTCATCGTGACCAGAACCGCCTGTAAAGCACCGAACACACGTCCAGCTTTGCCTCTGATCAGTTCCGCCACATCCGGATTCTTCTTCTGGGGCATGATACTACTGCCGGTAGTAAAAGCATCGCCGATCTGCACATAGCCAAACTCTTCGCTGGACCAAAGGACCAGCTCTTCACCCATCCGGCTTAAGTGAACCATGATCAGGGATAGCGCCGCCAAAGTTTCCACGACAAAGTCCCGATCGGAAACAGCGTCCATCGAGTTCTCGGCAACAGCGGAAAAGCCCAGTTCTTTAGCTAATTTTTGTCTGATCTGCTCATTTAAGAATGGATTACCGGCTAAAGCGCCTGCCCCAAGCGACATAACATCGATCCTCTTGAGCGCATCCTTTAAGCGGGCGATATCGCGCTGGAACATCTGGACATAAGCGCCATAATGCAAAGCCAGCGTGACCGGCTGGGCTTTCTGCAGATGGGTATAGCCGGGAAGCACAATATCCGTTTGACACAAGTTCTTGATAATTATCTGGTTGATCTCAGCGAGAAGAGTAACTGTTTCCGGAAGTACCTTTAACAAGTACATTCTCAGATCGGTAACGACCTGGTCATTCCGGCTCTTGCCGGTATGGATCTTTTTAGCCGGCTCGCCAATCTTGAGGGTCAGCCAATGCTCGATATGGGTATGGACATCTTCCATATCATCGGAATAGCTGACCTCGCCGGCTTCGATGTCTTTTTTAACCTCTTGCAGTCCTTTTTCAATTTTGGCGAATTCGTCCTGTTTGAGGATACCTGCAGAGAGTAAGGCGCGAGAATAGGCCAGGTTCAGCAAGATGTCTTCCTGATAAAGCCGGCTATCGATCTGGTGGGAAGCTGTGAACTCCGAAACTAGTTTGTTGGTATCCGCGGAAAACCGCCCGCCCCATAGCTTGGCCATGCCCTTGCGCTCCTTTGCTGTAATGACAAAAGTATATCATCAAACGAGGGGCTTTATCAAACAGAAAGGGGCACGCGCCGCGTGCCCCCTGAACGGTCCCTGTTTGAAGGTTTGTATTATTTTTTCTTCAAAACCTCGATCTCCGCCTTGAGCTCCTTGATCGCCTCCAGTAGGATCGGCGTTAATTTGTCATAGGCAACGCTCTTGTACCCTTTATCATCGGTGAGCACGACCTCCGGGAATTCCTTTTCCAGTTCCTGGGCTACAAAGCCGATATGGACCGGATCACTGGCCTTTTCTTCGAGGGCATGGAATCTTATTCCTCTCAATCTGTCGACCTTGGCCAGGGTCCCGCCAAGTGAAACGATATCTTTCTTCAGGCGCAGGTCGGAAGCCGTGGTCCAGCTTTGGGCCGTATCCACAGCGGCACTGCCGCCTGCTACCCTT
>JBAZXJ010000113.1:0-4803 GCA_041659865.1 Candidatus Margulisiibacteriota bacterium
CCAAAGTTCGATCATGGTCGGGACCAGGCAAAGCACTACCAGACTTAAAGCGAGCGCGAAGATCGACCAGGCATTGCTCAGGATGGCATTGATCATTATTCGTTCTCCTTTTCTTTTTCCTTGATGGTCTGGGTCAGCTTGGACAAGCTGTCGTCGATCGCGTCCTTGGCTTCACGGGCAGAGGCGATGACCTTTTCCTTGGTATATTTAACCTTTTTCATGATGTCGTCGATCTTGTCCTGGTGGCCATCCGTGGTCTTCTTCAGCCATTCTCTGGCCTTCTCGCCGGATTGCGGAGCCAAAAATATTGCCAGCGCACCTCCGATCAATCCTCCGATAACCAAGCCTGAAAGAAAAGAACTTTTTTTACCGCTCATCTTAAAACCCCTTTCATTAATAAATCCAAAGACCAAATGTCAAAACCCAAATCAAATCTAAAAGAAAACAAAATCCAAATTAGAACCGTTTTCCGTTTGGCATTGGGATGTTGTCATTGATTTGACATTTGATTTTTGTCATTTGTCATTAATCAATTATCCCGCCCCCCACGACCACATCCCCGTCAAAGAACACCGCTGCCTGTCCCGGGGTCACCGCGCTTTGCGGTTCGGCCAGAACAATTTGCGCCCGGCCATCCGCTAACGGAGTGACCATGGCAGCAACCTCGGAACTATTATAACGTATTCGCACCGCAATGTTAACCGGAGATTTTGGCTCGGGTATCAGCCAGTTCAGCCGAGAGCATTCAAATTCTTTCCGGAAGCATTCGTCTTTGTCGCCCAGGACCACCTGGTTATTTTTGGCATCGATCCCTATTACATATATAGGGTCATTATCATCGCCCTTCCTTTGCACATTTAATCCCTTGCGCTGGCCTATCGTGTAGTTGGCGATACCATCATGCTCGCCCAGGACCTGGCCCTGGCTGTCCACAAATTTTCCGGGTTTGAAACCGGTGTTCTGCTTTTCAGTGGATACACTTTGTTCTCTGAGAAATTTCTTATAATCACCGCTGACAAAACAGGCGTCCTGGCTGTCCGGCTTGTTGGAAACAAAAAGCCCGAATGCTTCAGCCATTTTCCGGGACTGCTCTTTGGTGTAGGCGCCAAGCGGGGTAAGCGTTCTGCCTAGCTGTTCCTGGCTTAAACCATAGAGCATATAGGACTGGTCCTTGTTGTCATCTGATCCTTTGCGCAATCGCCATTGGCCTTGCTCCTGTTCAATGATGGCATAATGTCCGGTGGCGACAGCCTGACAATCCGGATGTTGTTCCAGGATCTTGTCCCACATCGTGCCGAAGCGGATGGAAGTATTACATAAGGGGCAGGGGTTAGGCGTACGGCCGGAACAATAATCATTGATGAAGGGATCAACGACCTGGTCCTTGAATTCCTTCATCACATCAACGGTAAAGTAAGGGATCTTTAAAGCAGTGGCGACCAGCTCGGCGTCATGCAAAGCCCGGGCATCGCAGCAGCGGGAGTCAGGCCAGACCAGAGCGGTCACGCCGACCAGTTCATGCCCGGACTGTTTGAGCAGTGCGCCGGCTACTGCGCTGTCCACACCTCCGGACAAGGCTATGGCGATCTTCATGCTTTTTCTAGAGGAGCATACTTGGCGGACAAGATCTTGTCGCCGCCGGTGAATCTGATTATCAAGTCGTCGCCGTTAACCGATTGGATCACGCCAACGCCAAAGCGTTTATGAGTGACCTCTTCTCCTGTCATATATATAGAAACAGGGGTCAGAGTTTCTTTGTGCTGGGCATGGACGCTTCCCGTCTCAAAGTCTTCTGTGACCGCCAAAGAGCCTGGAATGTCTTGCAGAAAACGCGAGGGTTCGTTGTACCAGGTCTCGCCAAAGATCAGTCTTTTTTTCGCCAGGGTCAAGGTGACCTTTTCTTTTGCTCTGGTCACGCCGACATAGAACAATCTTCTTTCCTCTTCCAGCATATCGGGGTCGATCTGGGAACGATAATGAGGCAATAGGCCTTCTTCACATCCGGTAATGAAGACCTGAGGGAATTCCAGTCCCTTGGCCGAATGCAGGGTCATCATGGTGACCGCTTCTCCTTCGACTTCCAGCTCATCAATATCGGCCACCAGTGAAACATAGGCCAGAAATTCTCCGACATTCTTAAAGTCTATGGACGCGCCGATCAGCTCGTTGATGTTTTCCACTCTGCTCACTGCTTCTTCGGTCGCTTTCTTCTCCAGTTTGTCGCGGTACTTGGTCACAGCCAGGACCTTTTCGATTATCTTTCCTGGCGCGTCGTCAACGGAAATATTCTTCACTTCTTCGGCGAACTTTTTATAGGCCGGCAGTTTTTTTATCCGGTCCAGAGCCAGCTGATCACTGTTGTTATAGATATATCTGACGTAGGCCAGCACATCCTTTACTTCCTTGCGCAGATAGAATTTTATCCCGCCGATGATCCTATAAGGTATCGAACGTTTCACGAAAACATCTTCTATCGCGCGCGACTGGGCGTTGGTGCGGTAGAGGATGACCACGTCGTTCTTTTTCTTCTGCTGTACCACCAGGTCCGCCAGATAGTTCGCTTCATCGTTGCTGTCATAGGCGCGATAGATCAGTGCCGGCTCACCGTCTAAATTATCGGTCCACAAATTTTTAGGCTTGCGCTTGAGATTTTTCAGGATGACCTGGTTAGCGATATGCAGGATGGTCTTGGTCGAGCGGTAATTCTGTTCCAGCATCACGACCTTGGCCTCGGGAAAATCTTTTTCAAAGTTCAGGATGTTCTCGATATTAGCCCCGCGCCAGGAATAGATATTCTGGTCGGAATCGCCGACCACGCAGATATTATGGTGCTTCTCGGCTAAAAGTTTGGTCAGCATATACTGGGCATAGTTGGTATCCTGGTATTCGTCCACCAGGATATATTCGAACTGCTTCTGATACTTGGCCATCAGAGCCGGATCGCCCTGAAGCAATTCGACCGCCGCCTTGAGCAGGTCGTCGAAATCCAGAGCGTTATTAGCGTTGAGTTCTTTTTGGTAGGCTTCAAAGACCTTGGCCACGTTCTCTTCGAAAAAAGAACTTATTCTGTTGGCGTAAGTAGCTGGCGTAAGCAATGAATTTTTGGCATTGCTGATCGCGCTTAAAATGGTCGAAGGCTTGAACTGGATATTTATCTCGAGGTTCGTACAGATCTTCTTGACCAGGTCGACCTGATCGTTAGCGTCAAAGATCACGAACGGCGTGGCGCGCTCGATGCGCAAGATCTTGTTACAGATAGAATGGAAGGTCCCGATCCAGGGATAATGGAACCGCCCGGGCAAGCGTGATTTTAGTTCGTTGGCCGCCTTGTTGGTAAAGGTAACGGCCAGTATACGGTCCGCAGCAACCTGGCAATTGGTCACCAGATGCTCGATACGCTCGGTCAAAACACGGGTTTTGCCCGTACCGGCTCCGGCCACGATCAGCACCGGCCCCTGAACGGCCAGAACGGCAGCCTGCTGTTCTGGGTTTAATTTTACTCGGTGGTTCTTCTGGATACTCTTCTCCATCAGCTGTTCAGTCCCTTGTGCTTTTCCACTATTATTTCTCCAAGTTTTCTTATCTCCAGCAGATCGTTCTCCCTCGGCAGGCCCTTGACCATGACCGGGGGCAATATTTCCACGTTAAGTCCGGTCAGCAAACTAACTACCTGTTCCGGCACTTTTTGCGCCCAGCCATATGAGCCGATGATCGAAGCATACTTGAGCTTGGGCCGCAGCGCCCGGGTCAAATACGCGGCATACGCGGCCGCAGGATGGATCCCGGCCAGAACGCAGGGCGTAGCCAGGACCATGGTGGCCGCCTCTACCAACTCCATAGCCAGCTCGCCAAGGTCTACCGTGGTCAGGTCGAAGGTCTTGACCGTAACGCCCTTTTCGGCCAGAAATTCTTCCAGGGTCTTGACCAAGCTCGCCGTACTGCCGTGCATCGAAACGAACGGGATCAGCACCTTATTGGCCGGCTTGTCCCCGGACCATTCCAGGTAGGCCTTGAGGATGAACTCAGGTCTAAGATGGATCGGCCCGTGGCTTGGCGCTATTATACTTATCTGTTTATCGTTGAGTTTCTTGAGATGTTGCAAAATATTATTACGGAAAGGCTGCATGATCTCGGCAAAGTAGCGCTTGGCCGCCAAATATGCCCTTTTTTCGTCCTGAACCGGCCCGTTATCAGCCCAATGAGCCCCGAAAAAGTCGCACGAAAAGAGGAGCTTATCCTCTGCCAGGTAGGTAAGCATGGTTTCCGGCCAATGGACCCAGGGAGCGTAAATAAATTCCAGGGTCTTATCCCCCAAGGACAGCTTCTCCCCGTCGGCCACGGTAATGAACTTATCGGCATCTATATGCAAGAGGTCTATCAAGAAGTCTTTGCATTTGGGATTAGTAACGACTTTGGCCTGCGGATATTTGGCCAGGACCCGGGGCAAGGCGCCGGAATGATCCTGTTCGGCATGGTTAGCAATAACATAATCCAGGTTCTTGATGCCCATGGCGTCCAGGTTAGCCAAAAGCACCTCTGGCATAGCGGCGTCCACTGTATCGATCAGGGCCGTTTTCTCACTACCCTGGACCAAATAACTGTTGTAGCTGGTACCTTCGGGCAAAGGGATCAAGGCGTCGAACAAACGACGCTGTGGATCTAACGCACCAAGGCTAGTGACTTTCGGGGCTAATGGGACAGACAACATCAATTATATTCCTAGTAATTTCAGGATCTTTTCTTTGTCAAAACCAATGACCAGCGCGCCGTCGATATCGGTAGTAGGGACCAGCAGTTGCCCTG
>JBAZXJ010000113.1:4813-5445 GCA_041659865.1 Candidatus Margulisiibacteriota bacterium
TTGCCCTGTTTTTTGGGACATTTCTTCCACTGCCTGATGATTGCCGGCCAAATTAACCTCAGTATAACTTACCTTGTTCTCCTTAAAAAAGCTCTTTAGCAATTGACAATATGGACACTCAGGGGTGGTATACACAATGATACTTTTTGCCATGTCACTTGTCCTTTCCTTAACCCAACTTTTCCTTCATGTCTAAAAGCTTGATGATGTGCAGCTTTTCCTCGTTGATAATTTTTTCGATCAGCCGTCCGCCATCCGCGACCGAGCTTTTCATTTCGGCATAGAACAGGATCGAATCTTTTTCCTTGCCAATAGCGTACTCTATAATTTCGGCATCGTCCACAAGTTTTGACAGGATCGCTGTATCTTTGGGAAAGACGGTGGAACGGACCAGGGCTTTCAGATACAGTTCATATTCATCTGGGAAACTTATCTGAGCCTCCGTTCTTTTTTCCTCGGCCAGGAGCTCCTCAAAGATCTTTTTATGCCTGGCCTCGTCCTCCTGTAACGTTGTGAACAAGGCCTTAACTTCAGGTTCGGCCGAGCCAGCTGACATCTTTTGGTAGAACGCCAGGCCATCCTCTTCTATCTGAATAGCGAACTTGAGCAGTTCATCAACAGCATATACTTTC
>JBAZXJ010000114.1:0-5387 GCA_041659865.1 Candidatus Margulisiibacteriota bacterium
GAGGTTCTTCGTGTACCGTCGAATTAAACCACATGCTCCACTGCTTGTGCGGGCCCCCGTCAATTTCTTTGAGTTTCAACCTTGCGGCCGTACTTCCCAGGCGGTTCACTTAACGAATTATCTTTGGCACCGAAGGAGTCAATACCTCCGACACCTAGTGAACACCGTTTACAGCGTGGACTACCAGGGTATCTAATCCTGTTTGCTCCCCACGCTTTCGCGCCTCAGCGTCAGATGTGGTCCAGAAAGCCGCCTTCGCCACTGGTGTTCTTCACAATATCTACGCATTTCACCGCTACACTGTGAATTCCACTTTCCTCTCCCACTCTCTAGCAAAACAGTCTTAGGTGCATGTTCCAGTTGAGCCGAAACCTTTAACACCTAACTTATCTTGCCGCCTACGCGCCCTTTACGCCCAGTAAATCCGGATAACGCTCGCTCCTTATGTATTACCGCGGCTGCTGGCACATAATTAGCCGGAGCTTCCTCTGCAGATACCGTCACTATCTTCTCTGCTGACAGAACTTTACACCCCGAAAGGCTTCATCATTCACACGGCGTCGCTGCGTCAGGGTTTCCCCCATTGCGCAAAATTCCCCACTGCTGCCTCCCGTAGGAGTCTGGGCCGTATCTCAGTCCCAGTGTGGCTGTCCATCCTCTCAGACCAGCTAATGATCGTAGCCTTGGTGAGCCATTACCTCACCAACTAGCTAATCATGCGCAAGCCCATCCCTCAGCACCGGAGTTTTCCTCATCGAGCATTGCAGCTCTTGAGTATATTGGGTATTAGCCCGAGTTTCCCCAGGTTATCCCCATCTGAAGGGCAGGTTACTTACGTGTTACTCACCCGTCCGCCACTAGGTATTGCTACCTCGTTCGACTTGCATGTGTTAGGCACGCCGCCAGCGTTCATCCTGAGCCAGGATCAAACTCTCAATTGATTATTTGATTGACTTAAAAAAATACCCGTACTGGCATGTTTCTCCCTGTTCTCCGATAAAAGAACAGGGCGTTTACTGTTTAGTTTTCAAGGAACGTTCGCATTGCGTCAAAACGAAGTAGTTTTGTGAGCCATGGGACAATATCATAGTGCCGGAGGGGATGTCAATACATTATTTTATTATTAGGAATTGCCGTAGGGGCGGCCCCCTGTGGCTGCCCTGCGTAAAGCAAGAAAGCAGGAAAGACAAGAAAACATGAATAACAGAATTATTGAATTAAAGGAATATAGAATAAATCGCACTACGTACCGTAATGTGTATATTACATTCGACACTATAGGGAGATGAGTGTTGCTCGACCTCCCCGATACCCACCAAAACTTTAATCGGTATTTATCCCCTTCCGCAAATTTCAGCAATACGCTTTGCGGATTTACCATCCCCGTAAGGATTATGCGCCCGGGTCATCTTGTTATAGGCCGTTTTGCTCTGAATTAAACGGCTGGCTTCCTTGACTATCCGGTCTTTATTAGTGCCCACGAGTTTAACCGTGCCTGCGGTCACCGCTTCCGGCCTTTCGGTCGTATCCCGAAGCACGAGTACTGGCTTGCCCAAGGAAGGAGCTTCCTCCTGTATCCCGCCGGAATCTGTAAGCACAAGATAGGAGCTGGCTAACAAGTCCACGAAAGGCGCGTAATCCAGCGGTGAGATCAAATGGATACGGTCTTTGTCCTTGAGGTAGGTATTTACCGGATCCTGCACGTTGGGGTTTAAATGGACCGGATAGATGACCTGGACATCCTTGTTCTTTTTAACGATCTCCAGGATGGCCTGGCAGATACTTTTCATCCCGTCGCCGAAATTCTCACGGCGGTGGGCCGTTAAAAGGATTATTTTGGATTTTGGATTTTGGATTTTGGATTGCAGGTTGCGAATTGCGGATAGCGGATTGGCAGAGGAGAACGATCCTGTATGCTGCCTACTGTCTA
This sequence comes from Candidatus Margulisiibacteriota bacterium, assembly GCA_041659865.1. Classification (GTDB taxonomy): domain Bacteria; phylum Margulisbacteria; class JBAZXJ01; order JBAZXJ01; family JBAZXJ01; genus JBAZXJ01. The sequence continues at coordinate 1,931 of JBAZXJ010000114.1, forward strand.
CTGAATACTGACTACTGACTACAGCATTTTTCTTCACGGTATAGAACAACGCATCGATCACCGTATTCCCCGTCACGAAGATCTTCTTCGCCGGCACACCTTCCGCTAATAAGTTTTGCTTTGCTAACTTTGTAGGCGCGAAATGCAGATCGGCGATCCTAGTTGCCAGCTGGCGGTTGATCTCCTCGGGGAACGGGCTGTATTTGTTCTGAGTACGCAGGCCAGCTTCCACATGGCCGAAAGGTATCTTTAAATAATAGGAAGCCAGAGCCGCCGCAAAAACTGTAGTTGTATCACCCTGCGCCAGGACCAGGTCCGGCTTTTCGGCTTTAAGTACATTCTCCAGACCCATCAGGGCCTTGCCGGTAACATCAAAAAGGTTCTGGTTAGGGGCCATGATATTTAGATCATAGTCCGGGATTATTTCGAACAATTGCAGGACCTGGTCCAGCATCTGGCGGTGCTGGGCGGTAACGCAGATCTTGACCTCAAAGCGCTTGGGATCTTCTTGTAATTTCTTGATGACCGGAGCCATCTTGATCGCTTCCGGTCTGGTTCCGAACACTGCCAGTATTTTCTTCGCCATAACCAGCTCCTAGTACATTATTTTCTGCTTGATGGTAACCGCGCCCATATAGATCAGAAAGCAGATCGCCAGAAAAGTTACCGCCAGCCAGGTCCCCTGAAGCACCGTGATCAGCAGAGCGGCGATCGATAAAAGAATGCTCGCATAATAGATCAAAAGCACGGCCTGTTTTTGGGAGAAGCCTGACAGTAGCAAGCGATGGTGCAAATGCTCCCCGTCGGGATGAAAAATATGCTGGCCTCGTTTTAACCTTCTGATGATCGCCGAAGCTGTATCAAAGATCGGTATCCCCAGGGCCAGGATCGGCACCCCCAGGGCCAGAGAAGCTGAACTTTTAAGCACACCAATGATCGAAGCGACCGCCAGGAGATAGCCAATAAAGGTACTTCCGGTATCCCCCATGAAGATACTGGCCGGAGAAAAATTATAACGCAGAAAACCAAGGGTCACACCGAACAGCGTGATCAGCAGGATAGCCGCTTCCACCCGCCCAAGCATTAGGGCTACCAGAAAAAGAGTAAAGGCCGAGATCGAACCGACCCCTGCTGCCAGGCCATCCAGTCCGTCGATCAGGTTTATCGTATTTGTTATACCTACGATCCAAATGATACTTAAAGGTTCCCCAATAAATCCAAGGTTCAAAATACCCGACCCGAAAGGATTGGAAAACGATTCGACGCGTACGCCATAGACATGGACCACCAGCCAGGCCGCGAAGATCTGGCCGATCAGTTTTAGCGGAGCATACATACCTTTCTTGTTGATATCATCGACCAGGCCGATAACGAACAAGACCAGGCTGCCCAGGATAACCCCCTGAATAGTTCTATTTATCTCGCCATGTACTACCAGCGCGATCATAAAAGCGATATACATGGCTATTCCGCCGATGCGCGGGATAGGTATGGAATGGACTTTCCTCTTGTTGGGAGTATCGACCGCACCGATCAGAAAGGCAAAACGCTGAATAACAGGGGTAAGCGCCAAGGTAACTAACAAGGCAACTAAAAAGAGATCAAGATAATTCAGCATATTTTAGATCAGTTCTGCAGTTGGATCGTTTTTTTTATTTTACTTACCGCCTGGTTATAGATCCGGCTGACCTGGGATTCGGAAAGTTCTACCTTATCCCCTATTTCCTTAAAAGTATGATCATCTTTGTAATGCCAGACCACTATCTTGCGTTCTTGTTCTGAAAGAAGTTCAAGCGCTGATTTCAGCTGGATCCCCCGTTCGATCTTGGTCTCAAAACCAGCAGAGGAGTTCACGGTCATATAAATATAGGCCGCGCTGGTCACCCAGTCGTAAAGCCTGGAGGGATCAGCTTTGGTCAAATAGCGCAGATGGTCGCGCATGGCACCGGTCATCCTGGCCAAGGCTAAAGGCCAGGGATCAAGCCCTTTACGCGGGTCCCATACCCTCAAGGCCTCTAAGAATTCGATCCTTGCCACGTTAGCCAGATCGTCTCCTTCGCTGGTCGCCACATGGGTCGGCAGTTTACGCAGGTATACGGAAACAACAGAGTTTATTCTGGATTTGAACTTTTTCAGGATCTCGCCTGGATGGGTCTTGATCAGGTATTGCTTGATCGCGGAAATAACATCGCTTTCCACTTTTTCCCAAAGCTTCTCTTCTGCCAGATGCAATTTAGGTAATTGATCGTTATTTTCTGGGAGCAAAAACTTTCAGCCCCCTTTGTTCGCAGTTCTTGGCGATCTCTTCACTGACCTCTTCATCTTCATCGATCAAGGCGTTGCTGATGGTCTTGGACCACCACTTCACCCGCTCCTTGAAGCCGGCAGGATGGCCGACCGCATGTAGGCCTACATAGGAAACTTCCGTCGGCTTGATATTATAGCCTTCATCGCTTTTCCAGCCGGCGCGATAAACTGAGCTTGAGTACCAATCGGTTCCGCGGACCATTAATTATTTACCTTTACTTTATATACAAAGAACGCACGAACACAGAACACCGAATACAGGACTAATTGACCGGCTTCGTTCTCTTGCCGCTCTTAACCGGAGCGCAAAGATTGTTGGCAACCAACCCAACCTCTTCCATCTTGTCCTGATCGTTAAGCATCGCATCCTTGATCACTTTAACTAATTGCGAATCACGGTGAAAACCAGGGCCGAACTCAATACGTAAAGCAGACAGGATAACTTGAGTAGCCTGTTCTTCTTCGCTCATCTCCAGGCTCAAGTTCTCTTTTAGTTCCATGGAAAATGTTTGATAAGAATCTGCCTCGAATAAATTAAAACCGTTAACGAATTCCTGGTCCAGCTCGATCTGCAAGCTATTTAGTTCCATAGCTCTCTCCATAGCATCATCTCCTTTTATATCTTTTGGCTCACTCATTGGACAGTATCCCGATCGATTGTACTTTGACCTGAGGGACGACCTCATTATACGACAAAACAGCAAGTTTTGGGAAATTCCGCTCGGTAAACCGCTTAAAATGGGGACGCAAGCGCGGAGAGCACAAGCTAAGCGGCGGCCGGTTGAGTTTGGTGAAATCCCTCATGTATTTGCTTAATTGGACCAGCATTCTTTCCCCGACATTTGGATCTAGGGCCAAAAATGAGCCGTATTCTGATTGATGGACCGAGCTGATCATCATTTCCTCCAGGCGGGGGTCGATGGTCAGGACGGTCAGCATATCTTTCTCATCAACATAACTGGAACAGATCTGCCTGGCCAGGGATTGCCGGATATACTCCGCCAACAGGTTGGTATCGCGGGTAACATGGGCATAATCAGCCAGACGTTCCAGGATCGTGGAAAGATCGCGGACCGAAACCCGTTCCCGGACCAGGATCTGCAAGACCTTATGCACCTGGCCCAAAGAAAGCATATCCGGGATCAATTCC
>JBAZXJ010000115.1:0-5383 GCA_041659865.1 Candidatus Margulisiibacteriota bacterium
CTTAAAGGCTGCTGAGGATAGTTCGGTCAAGGCTTTCTCGATGACAAATTCATCTTTGCCGTGACGTCTTTCAATGTTCATTAAAGACGTTAAGGGGATCGCCACCGGCTTCATTTCCGCCGAGAGATCGGTCAAGCCTACGATCATCCCTGTTTTCCCGGCCAGGACCAGCGAGCCGGCGGTCAGGCCCAGGTTCAAGGTATAAGCGGCATCGAACAGGCTGGGGGCGCCGCAGCGTCCTTCATAACCGAAAAAATGATTGTTCGTGCTAAATTTGTATTTTTTTACTTTTTCTGTCTCTGCTTCAGAAAAATTATACTTAGCCAGAAGCTCTGTCGAGTTTTGGATCTCCTTTATCTTTGGTCCGACTATTTCGATCAATAGTTTTTCGGTCGGGATCTGGGATACCTGTAAATTACCATGGGCATCTCTGTCCAAAAGCAGCATATTCTCAAATTCGTCCGGTAAAGAAGCCATCAGCTTGGCGGAATTGGCTGACAGTTTTGCGTAGATGTAATCTTTCTTCCTGGATAATTCCATGGAGTTAAGTTCATGGTCGTGCTTGGCCAATACCTCGTTGAGTTCTTCGATCAGCGTCTTCATCTCTGGAATGAACTCGACCAGCCCTTCCGGGATCACGATCACGCCGTGATTGATCCCACTGGCCGCGCGCTTAAGTATCACATCAAGTATATTGTTAACGGTCTGTTCCAGTGACATGCTCTTGGCCTCGATCTCTTCAGAAACGAGACAGACCGCCGGCTTGGTCTGCAGAGCAACTTCCAGCGTAACATGGCTGGCGCTCCGGCCCATCAATTTAATAAAGTGCCAGTATTTTCGGCTGGATGGGGTATCTTGTAAAATATTGCCGACCATCTCGGCGTAGATCTTGGTCGCGGTATCAAAGCCAAAGGAGATAGGCAGCAAGTCGCCGATCTGCAGGTCGCCGTCGATCGTTTTTGGTACGCCGATGACCTGAACGCCGTCCGCATATAGATACTCTGCCAACAACGCAGCGTTGGTATTTGAGTCGTCGCCGCCAACAACTATGATCGCATTCAGATCATTCTCTTTACATACTGCTTTAACTTTTTGGAACTGCTCATCGGTCTTGATCTTGGTCCGGTCCGAGCCAAGAAAATCAAACCCGCCGGTGTTCATTATGCGTTTAATATCATTTTCGGTGATGGTGAACAGGTCGCCGTTCAACAAGCCCTTGGGGCCTGCTTTCACGCCTAGCAAAGTGTTGTTCTTGCCCAGGGCCTTGAAAATGCCGACCACCACGTTATGGCCACCAGCCGCCGGGCCGCCGGAAAATAGCACGGCGATCCTCTTGTCTTGGGGCATTTCGTCATAAGTTGAGATCCCTTCCAGGATCTGGTCGTTATGAGCCGCGGAGCTTTGCGCGAAATATTTTTTCACCTGAACAGCGTCTTTTCTGGACTTGAGCGAGGCAGGTCGTACCCGGAAACCGCAGGCCTTGATCTTTTCGTCCGCCAGAAATACTTCGCAGACCGGCACGGGCATTTCGCGTACGGCGTTCTCAAAAAGAGAATGCTGGCATTCCATGGCAGTTAGGGTTTTTTCTAGTTCGCTCATGATTTCCTCCGTAGATGTCTAAATGTTTATCGATAGCAATACCCCGTCATTGCGAGGAGGCAGCCGACGAAGCAATCTCGGCATGCGATACCTTACCGAGATTGCCACGTCGCCCCGATGCGGGGCTCCTCGCAATGACGGAGGGTTATCTTGGCCCTATGCTTTGCCTGCGTTACCCAGCACGTTAACGTTCTTGTGCTTTACCAGCGCGATCAAGGCATCGCGGGCCGGGCCGAGATATTTACGCGGATCGAATTCTTCCGGCTTGTCCACGAATACTTTTCTGATCGCCGCGGTCATCGCTAAACGGCCGTCAGAGTCGATGTTGATCTTACACACTGCGGAACGCGCAGCCTGGCGCAACTCTTCTTCTGGTATCCCAACAGCGTCCTTCATTTTTCCGCCATTGCTGTTGATCATTTTGATCAGGTCCTGGGGCACGGAAGACGCTCCATGAAGCACGATCGGGAAGCCTGGGAGCTTCTTTTCGATCTCTTCCAATATATCAAAGCGCAAGGGCGGCGGAACCAGGATACCTTCAGCGGTTCTGGTACACTGTTCCGGCTTGAATTTGTTAGCACCATGCGAAGTCCCGATCGATATAGCGAGACTGTCCACGCCTGTCTTAGTCACGAAATCCACGACCTCTTCTGGTTTGGTGTAGTGTGAATGTTCGGAGGATACGTCGTCCTCAACTCCGGCTAACACGCCCAGCTCGCCTTCCACGCTCACCTCAAATTTATGGGCATATTCTACGACCTGCTTGGTCAGTTCGACGTTCTTCTCATAAGGATGATGCGAACCGTCGATCATGACCGAAGAAAAGCCGGTTTCGATACAGGATTTGCAAAGTTCAAAAGTATCGCCATGGTCCAGATGCAGACAAATCGGGATATTCGCGCCCATTTCCTTGGCCATTTGGACCGCGCCCTCTGCCATATAGCGCAACATGGTCTGGTTAGCATATTTACGCGCTCCGCTGGAGACCTGGAGGATCACGGGGGCCTTGGTCTCAACGCAGGCCGCGATTATTGCCTGAAGCTGTTCCATATTATTAAAGTTATATCCTGGGATAGCATATTTGCCCTCCATCGCCTTCTTGAACATTTCCTTGGTATTGGACAATCCTATCGACTTGTAATTTACTGCCATTTTTTGTATCCTTTCCTTACTTTCTGGAATTATTACCTAGGTAATATTAGTAGAGTTTCCCATTTCGGACAATAGCAAGGAAAAAAGCGTGCATAAAAAAATTATCGCCCAGAAAAAGACCCCTGCCCAGGCTGTTACGGCTGGTCTTGACGGCCTAAGGCTTGGCTTTCCCAGAATACTGGCCTTCGATGTTGACGGCACCCTGGTCCAGCACGGCCGGCAAGGGCAAGGGATCATCCCCCTGCTGGTAAAGACCCTGGAATATGCCCATCTGATCAATGGCCGGCTGGTCCTGGTCTCGGGCAGTTCTCTTGAGGAACTACGTTTCTGCCTGTTGGACGAATTTATGCAGGCCGCTTCGCTGTCGCAGGCCAAGCCGGACGACCTTTTTCGCCATTTTGAGATATATGCCAACGGCGGTACGGTCAAGGCGTTCTATAACCAGGTCGCCTTGGTTAATTCTGGGCCGAAGACCTTGCGCCTGGTTTGTGATGAAGATTTCGCCCAGCAGCTGCCACGCAGCAAAAATGGCTTTCCTGGCGGCAAGGGGGCCGCGTTGTCCTCTGTGCTGAAAAATACCGGGACCGAGGCCTCGCAGCTTATCTTTTTCGGCGATTCGTTACATCCTGATGGTAATGACCGGGAGGTCCTGGAACTTGGCCAGGGGCTGACCGTGATCAATGTAGGCCTACCTTTAAGCGATGCTGAAAAAGCCGGCCATGCTATAATTAATGCCGGCGCTGCTGCCAGCAATGGCCCGGACGCGACCGCGGTCGTTTTGAAGCATATATTACAGCGAATAAATGACCTGATCTATGGTAAAGGGCAAGCGCGATAAACTCGTATATATAAGGAGATAGTCATGCAAAACTTTGAATTCGAATTACCGACCAAGATAGTTTTCGGACCAGGTTCATTGAAAAAATTACCCAAAAAGGTAAGCGGTTTAGGTAAAAAAGCGCTGATCGTTATCGGCCAGGGCTCAGTTAAAAAGAACGGCTATCTGGACCAGGTGGTCAATATGCTTAAAGATATTGGTGTTGAGACCGTGATCTTTGAAGGTATCGAACCCAACCCCAGGGCGGGTACTATCGACAAAGCCGCGGAACTGGCCAGGGCCGAAAAAGTCCGTTATGTGATCGCGCTAGGCGGCGGCAGTGTGATGGACGCCTCCAAGTGTATCGCTATGCTTGCCGTAAATGAAGGCAAGATCTGGGATTATGCTTATAAGGGCGTTGGCGGCGAAATGAATTCTTTACAAAAGTCCTTGCCCCTGGTCTGTATCCCGACCGTGGCGGCAACCAGTTCGGAAACGGACCGTTACGCCGTGGTGACCAATGAAGCGACCAAGGAAAAATCTACGGTCTTTGGCAATGAATTCTTCCCGACGATCTCGATCATAGACCCTGAGCTGACTTTTTCTGTTTCCAGCCAGACAACTGTTGACGGCGCCATGGATATCATTATCCACGTTCTGGAAGATTATCTCTCCACTAATGGCAAAACCCCTCTGCAGGATAGGTTCAGCCTGGCTATAGTTAAGACCGTGATGGACCGCTTGGCTTTGGTTCTAAAGAATCCTAGCGATGTCGATTCCCGCTCCCAGTTGTCCTGGGCCAGTTCTATTGCCTTGTCCGGTTTTCTTTCCGGCCGGGAAGGCGGTTGGCCAATGCACTCTATCGAACATGCTTTAAGCGGTCATTTCGATATCAGTCATGGCCGCGGCTTATCCGCTATCCTGCCGGCTATGCTGCAATATGACCTGGCTGTTAATGCTGACAAGATCGCTGATATGGGCAAGTATTTGTTCAAGAGCGCAACCGCGGAAGAATGTATTTCTGCCTTTGTTGCCTGGATGAAAGAAGTTGGCGCTTATTGCCGTTTAAGTGACCTTAACGTACCCAAAGATGGTTTGGATAAAGTTGCCGCTGATGTGATCCGCCTTAATGGAGATTCCCGCGGTTATCTGGAAAATATCAAGCCGATGAATAAAGATGATATCCTGCAGATACTGCAAAGTATTTATTAAGCGCTCCGGATCATTCCATTAGCTTGCGGATGTTCTTGTCCAGCAACGCCTCCGTTGCGTTTTTCGCTTGGCGCAATGATACAACATCGATATTAGTGCAATTGCGCAGGTCCAGGCCCTTAACATCAGCACCCTTAAATGTTACGCCGGTCAGATCCACTCCGCAGAAGACCCTGCCGCTCAGGTCCATTCCGCCTAGATCATAATGGTTCTTCTTGAGGAAACGTCTGACTAGCTGGCGCTGGATCTTTTGTTCTCGCTCGACCGTCTTGCTGTCTATCTGGTCGTGATCAACCTGGATGATCTTTCTTTGTAACATGATGAACTCCTTGTTCCCTGGTTTTGTGCCGCACATTGCTTTTATCGTGATTCCAGGCTATTTTTCCCAAAATATATTGTGGCTGGCTATGCTATGAAAATGAAATTTTCCTGCTTATTCTCCGATAAGATAAGTACAGGACCATATTTTGTGACCAGGAGTGATCTGCAAATGATAAGCAATATCAAAATAGGCGAGATAGAAATTACCACTCTTTTTGCCAACGAGCTTGGCAAGGCTCGCTTTTTCCAGGAAAAGCCTGAACTAAAACCGTTTTCCGGCAA
>JBAZXJ010000116.1:0-5359 GCA_041659865.1 Candidatus Margulisiibacteriota bacterium
CCCAGGATATCCATTTCTGGCGGAAGAGCCAGACGGAAATAAGCTACTTAAGCGAAGTCGTTCTGTCCTTGGCTAAAAAGCAGGGGATAAAAGTTCCCGTAACGGAAGCCATTATCGCGGCGGTCCACAATCTTCAAGAACAGAACAAGCTCGAGCCAGCGCGCCAACCTTCGAATAATGTAGGGATCGCGGCAGATGACAGGGCGAATCTCGTAAAAAGTCTTAAAGAATAAAGGGCTATATGCAAAAGCAAAGTATTTTCAAGATAATTGCTAACACATCCGGCCCAGTGGCAGGGGCAGGCCCAGCCGTGTCGAGGGTTAATCTTAATCCACCACAGAACATCGCTGACGCGGTCAGTGCTTTAAGCGCGCAAGGTATGACCCGCGAGCAGATCAGGGCTTTCTTGCTGGATCAGCTTACCCAGTGTCTGGAGCGCAGTAGTCAATACAAAACGGAAGAAGCAAGGCAATTCGCTAAAGGGCTGGAAGCTCGGATAGATATCCTTAAAAAAGAGATCCTGGCCATGATCACCAGTAAGGCCAGTATAGATCATATTTATGATTTTGTATTGAATAAGGTCGTTAAAGAAATGGGGTTTTCTGCTGGCTATCTCTGGGATATATCCCAGGCTGGCCCCGGCCAGAAGGACAGATTGCCTGCTGATATTTTACAACGCTATCTCGATGATCCTCAAAGCATCTTTCAACTGACCTATGGCACATTTTTAGTCACTGCCCAGGAAAGAGGGCGGTTCATCGAAGATTACTCTCCTGAAAAGCAGGAGAAATTCAAAAAATTGCAGAACAAATTAGGCACTGACGAAAAAGAGATCAGTAAACTAAGGGACCAGCTGACTGAATATGTTAATGCGCCGATAAAAGGATATTTTGGCGGCTGGTTCATGTTCATTGAGCGGATCAACCGATTCCTGACCGTCAAGCTGGCCAAGGAATTAGGCATAGTTGATGTCAGGGACGAGGAAAATATCAGCGTTAGCGCAGAAGACGCAAAAGCTTTGGCCAAAGATCCGGAAATATTGTTCCAATTATTGATCGAAGAATGTCAAAAACCAGCTCCAGACAAGATAAAGACTGAAGAGCTAAAACAGCTATGGACGATCGCCTTAAAGCAGAACAAGCAAAGACCGAGCAAGGAAGAAGAGGCCATAATGGCTAAATTCAACCTGGTGTTAAGCAGTACGCCGGAAAGAACAATAGATGAAGCTCCATATATCCAAGCCTTGACCGGACGAGAGATCAAAAAATTCCAGGACAGAGAGATCGGCCTGTTCAGAGACTTTATTTCCCCTTCTAAATTCGACGTGCTGGGCAAGATCAGCGCGAACAAAATGGCCAAGATCAGAGAGCTGAACAAAAGCAGTGTCTTAACCAGGGTCTGCCTGATCGGGGAGCCTATCGTGATCAAGAACGAGAAAACTACCGGTTATGAGCAGGATCGCCTTTTGACCAGTATCGGCATGCTTGCCAGCGGCGCGACCGGCTATATGATCATGCCTTTTATTCATGACCTATTACAGAAGACTATTTTGGGCGAAAAGGATGTCGAACATGTAAACAAGCGGCGTCAAGATATTCTGGATAACGGCCAGGGGTATGGTGTTCGAGCGTATAATGGCGTCTCACGTTTTATGCACTTTGTTTTCAAGGGCGAGAATGAAGAATTGATCGATCTGAAATTAAACTTTGCCAAGGAGATCTGTGCATTATTGCATGGTCTGATGCAGAATGCCGAGCTTGCCGGAAACATCGAAGGCCTTAAAAAATTCATGGAGACCACGCTGGGGCAATCTGGTAAAAAGGCAGCCGAGAACATTCTTCGTAGAGTTGATGCTTTTGAGAAGCCTCACCGGGAAAAAAGCAATATTTTCTTTTCTGATGTGGCCGGTTTTACTAACTTTATAGAAAGAATGGAAAAAGCAGGCCGGCTAGAACAGGCAGTACAGATACTCAATGATTACTTTGAGGAAATGGAGCGGGTCATCTCCAAGTATGGCGGAGATATAGACAAATATATTGGCGATGCCATCATGGCGTCGTTCCCTAAAGGTAGTTCAGAGGAGGCCAGGCGGGCCGTGTTCGCAGCCATTGAAATGCAGCAGGCCATTGATAAGCTAAACACAGAACTTAACCAGAAGTATGACCTGAAAGAAGAACTAACCTTAACAATAAGGGTCAGAATGGGTCTACATGGTGGCGAACCAGTGATCGTGGCCCTTGGGGCTGAGGCCAGAAGAGCGATGACGCTGATCGGGAATGACGTTAATACAGCAGCCAGGTTGGAACCGATAAATGACCGTTATGGGTCGCTGGTCACTATCAGCGGCAGTATCGCTGACTTGCTGGATGATAGCGTGGTTTTTGTACCGACCGACACGATCATCGTCAAAGGACAGAGCGACGCCCTGAAGATCTTTGCGGTCCTTGGCAAAAAAGAGGACATTGCTGCAGAACCGCAAAAGGCCGAGCTGGTCGAGCTCTATAAAACTTCCTTCCAATTTAAACTGGAAGGCAGATATGACGAAGCTATCGAGCTGTTTAAAAAAATTATCAGCAAAAAGGCAACAGTCGCTAATTTTGGGATATTTGGCATTGCGGAATATCAGCTTAAGCGCAGTAAGTTGTTACAGGAAGCGGACAGGATCTTTTTAGATATGTCTTCTGCGTTCCATCATGGCGAATATGACCTGGTCTTAAGACTTATCGATGAACAGGCCGGCAAGAACATCGAGCTTAAAGAAGTCCTGCTACATGCCGATGAGGTGCTGATGCTGCTAAGTGAAAGCGAACAGAAGATCGCAGAACGCAGGCAGATCGATCCGAAAAAACACGACAGCTTTACGCCGGCCATGGCTGCTTTGCGCGAAGGTGTTTCCTGGATGGCCAGATGGGGAGAACATGTCCAGCAAGATCCTGAAAAGGGCTTGAACCATAAAACAGCGTCCATTTTATCCAGAGTGGCGGAAAACTTTGCCGATAGTCCGGTCTATACCTGGATGATCCAGCGCATGCTGAAGGTCACCAGGGAACTGCAAGGCCGCTTTTCTCTGGGAAGCCTGGGTCAGATCGATCAGGCGATATATTTGTTCTTAAGCATAAAAACCCCGGAAGACAGTCCTGAAGCGATGATCGCTGAATACCAAAAGGCCATAGGGATATTGGCGAGCGCTCAAAATAGTCTTACCACAGAAGCAGACGCAGCAATGGTCAGCGAGATGATCAACGAGATCAACAAGGCCCTGACCAGAGAATATCAAAGAAGACATTATCGGAGCATTCAGCAAAAGACGGCAGGCGCTACGAATATCTTTTTAGGTCTAAGAAGGGAATTGCAAAAGAGGATAGATCTGAGCTATCCCGCGGAGACAGTAAAAGGGCTAGTAAAATATCTGGACGGCGAAGCGGCAAACTATTACCAAAGTATCGAAACCTCACCCAGACTCGAACTGGATTCGCAAGAAAAGCTAGAAAAAGCAATAGCTGCTTTATCCAAGGACCAATATCCTCATACCATTGAAACCCTGCTGGAATTTTTCCAGACCAGGATCAAGTTGCGCGCAGAATTGAGCAAGGCTCAAGAGCTAAATGCCCAGGTTGAAGGTCAAATAGAAAGAACTATAGGCAGCAAGGATGGGGCGCCGGAACAGAAAGAAGTACTGAGAAGACTTTTCCGCGAATCTCGTGAAGGCCTGGAAAGACAGGTTCAGATAGAACATCAGCTTGCCCTGGCGGCGCCCTGGCATGATCTTTATGATGCGACCAGAGAGTTGCTGGACGATTTTCCCGATGATCCGGTCGGGTTGCATTTGCTTGAAAAGATAAAACAACGTGATCCAGAGCTGCTGGTGACCAATAAAGATGTGGAAACCTTCAGGATCGTCAACCTGTTCTTTAACTGGATAAATAATCCGCACCGGCCGGAAGTAGCGGAACGTAATCGGCAACAGTTCATAGAAAAAGCCGAGCCGCTAAAGGGGCAAGGCAAGTTCATTGATCTCTTGCTCGAAAGAGCGCAGAGTGGGAAATTTCTAAGAATTGAGCACAGCGGAGTGACGAAGGCGCATTCTAAATCCGGGTAGTTTCTTCTTCAGGTCCTGGCGATAGCCGAGATTAGCCGCGGCACAGATCACGGCCAGCGCAGGATTTTTCAATGCCCAGAAACTTCGGATAAAGCGCCGGAAGATCGCCCAAATAGAATATATCCTTTTCCTGATCAGCATACCTCCAAGACGCAATTCTTTTTCTGAAAAACTGGGCGAAGACAACAAGTTATGCTTATTATCATAGAATTGCCAATGCAGGGGATAGTTCGTGTAATTTAGCCGGTTCTCTTCCTGCATCCTCTTATAGAATGGCGTGCCTGGTAATGGGGTCAGCGCAGAAACCACAGCGACATCAAGTCCACTCTTTAAGATGAAGTCCGCCGTGTTCCGAAAAGACCTCTTGTCGTCAGCGTCACTGCCATAGATCATCGCCCCGACCACGGCGATCCCGTAACTATGCACATTGGCGAAAAGCTTGTGATAATTTTTGACGCCACTTTTTAAGTTAACACCTTTGCGCATCTGTTTCAGCACTTCCTCATTGGTCGATTCGATCCCGAAATACAAACCCTTGCAACCGCTTTCTGCCATCGCGCACAGGAGCTCGTCATCTTCAGCGACTTGCAACGACACCTGAGAGGCCCACCACTTGTTCAACTTGTTCTGTTTCATTGACCAGAAAAGCTGAAGGGCATTCTCCCTGGCCTTTGCGCCGTAGCCAACAATATTGTCATCACAAAAAATAATCACCTTTTGCGTTATTGTCTTCAGTTCCTCAAGAACTGCTTCCGGCGATCTTTGCCGAAAGTCTTGTTTGTTAAAAGTTGTCACAGAGCAGAAGTCGCAGTTCATTGGACAACCGCGGGATGTTAGCACCGTGGCAACTTTATATTTTGGCGAAAGCAGATCCCTCCTAGGAAAAGGTAAAGCTGACATATCTGCAGGGGACCCCTCATAGTGCTTTTGCAATTTACCTTGCTCAAAGTCAGAGATAACTTTTGACCAGATCGGTTCGGCTTCGCCTGTGACCAGGCAATCTGCATAAAGGGCAGCTTCTTCCGGGACCATCGAAGCGTGGATCCCGCCCAAGACAACAGGAACTTTCTGGTCTCTATATATCTTCGCTATTTCATAAGCGCGATTGATCGTGGGGGTAAAAGACGTTATCCCGACCATATCGGCCGGCTCGAAAGAGAACTCATCCCAGTATTCATCTATGAGCTTGATCTCCCAGTTGGAGGGAGTTAGCGCTGCCAGATAAGCCAGGCTCAACGGCGACATCTGGTAGCCACCGAA
>JBAZXJ010000117.1:0-5358 GCA_041659865.1 Candidatus Margulisiibacteriota bacterium
AGCAAAAAGATCCGTAACAATCAGGAGCTGTTCAATAAACTGCAAGCCAGCCTGGACCTGCTCAAAACCGACAAAGGCTACGCCAAGGGCTTGACCAGCCAAAACACGATCAGCGATAAAATAATGGATTCGCCATCGGCCGCTTCACTTTTGGCCGTGAGCTGTATTTTTGCTGAAAGGCTGGCCGGCAACAAGGTTTGGGACGGCAAAGAGAATACTTATGGCGACCGGGCCAAGTCGTTGATCGATACCGCCTGGGGCAGGATGAAGAAGAACTCCTTGACCGGCGGACTGAACTTGCCGTTCCAGGTCGAAAATATCCCTGATAAAAAGATCGTGATCGATACGGCTGACTTAAACCCTTATGTTTACAGATTGTTCGCCGAACATGACAAAGAGCATGACTGGCCGGAAGTGGTCAAGAGTTGTTACGGTCTTCTGGACAGAGCCGAGAACCTTGCTTATCTTCCTGACCGGCTGATCTACGATCCCGCTGGCGGCAAGATAGAACCTTTCCAGCAGGTACTAGACCCTAACGATTATGAATCACAAATGTACCGCTACAAATATCGGACAGATGAGGGCTTATCCTTGTTGGGCCGGGGACTGGCTATGGCGGCGATCGAATTCAATGACAAGGATGCGGAACGACTGTGTCAGAACCTGGCCAATAATATTAATTTAAAAAGCCCTGAGCAAAGCGGTATCTATGATCTCCAGGCTGACGGACATATCAAGAGCATAAGGTCCCTAAGTGAGTTGTTGCTGGTAGGCTGGGCAGCTAAGAACACGCAATTAGTTAATCAAATATTACCGGAGATCAAAAAGCAGACAGGTACAGATTACTTTGCAGTGCCTGGTGCTAATGTTCCCCCTGATTTCAGCAAGCGGGACTTTGGCCTGCAAGCAGGCAGTTTGATGAACCTGATGGGCGTCATGGGTTATTGGCCGAGCCTGACCGACAATGACAAGGCGGAGCGTGCGGTCAAAATTCCTGATGATTTTTTCAGGGAAACAGACAGCTTCTACAAGCCTACTTTGCCAGCAGCCAACCAAACTGATATTGCCAAGTTAAAGATCAGCGCTTTTCAGAAATATTTACGCGCCAACAACCGGCAGGATATTGACACCTTCCTGAATTATGAAAAAAATTCAGCAGAGCTTCTGCCGAAGATCGGCGAAGCCGAAAGATCATTTGCCCAAAGGTTAGAATACCTTAACAAGTTGATCAATCCGCTGGCGGTCGTTATCCAGGCCGGCGAAAGGACCGCATTTGGTCAGGAACCATTGCATCTATCACCGGCCGATGTGGAACAACTGTCCCAGATATTGTTAGGGATAATTAAGCAAAAACCATTGGATGTCGATATCGCGATCGATGCTCTGGCCATGTTGGTCAAACTTCACAAGAATTTCCTCAACGACAATGAACTGCAAGTAAAGATCGGCAAGTTGACCGCTGACCATTTTGTGATCACCAAAGAACTGGTCGCGGAACTAAGTGCTAAATTGAAAGTGGCTCCGGAGGAAATGAAGAATATCCTTGATTTCTATGAGGAAAAATACAAGCGTGATGAAGTAGCGTTCTTTATGAAATTCCTGGACCTTCCTGTACAGAGGAAGACTTTCCAGGAGAATCAGGCGGTTCAGGCCCTGTGGCTTGACTACAAAAATGATCTGGACTTGGGTGATAGCCATTTGCTAGAGGACCGCAAGCAAGCGGTAACCAGAATGCTTTTGGTATACGACAAGGTCAAGGCGCTTGATCTTCCCACGGAACAGGGAAAAAAAGATATCGAGCTGTTCCTGCTGATGGTCCGCAATTCCCTGGCGGAGATCTACTTGTCGCTGGACGATCAAAAGAGCGCGGAAAAGTACCTGGCGCAAAATATCAAGAGCGGCTTTGTCCAAGGCGACCGATCCCGCAACAGCGAAGTAATGAAAAGCGAGATGTCCTTGGGCAGGATCCAGGCCAAGATCGGTAACTTCAGCAAGTATTTTGAACAATCAGGGAAGGTTCTGCACAAGTCCGATCCCAAATATGACAGCTTGTGGAACGATGTGCAAAGTAGAGATATCCCGGTCTATAACCAGGAAATGATCCTAACCGAAGCAGAGTGTCTGGTCCGGCAGAACCGTTTTGCGGAAGCAGAACATGGGTTGAACAGATTATTGATCGATGAAACCCTGTTAAAAATAGAATTGACCCCGGAAAATGTGGAAAAGTTAAAGAAATATTGTCTGGACCATAATGATCCCCAGACCAAGATCCCCAGGTTCAGCTATGAGGAGAGCCAGGGCTTATTGATCAAGGGTGCGATCCGGACCGAGGAAAAAGACGAACTTTTACGGCTTTTTCCTGGTCAGAAAGCTCTGATCGAGCAAACTGTTGAAAAGATCAAGGACCGAAGCGGTTATAATCTGCGCAATTGGTATGAGGTCGATTATCCAGAGGCCCAGGAGGCCCTGGCCAAACTGGAGGATCAGTCCCCGACCATTCTCGAGAATTCCAACCTGGGTTTGCTTTTGAGGACGCTCAATACCAAGTTGAAGATCCAGACCATCAAGCAAACTGATCAGAACTACGATGCATTCTTGCAGCAGATCGATAATGGTGATCCTGACGTGAAGATACTGCTAGACCACTGGCGTCTGGCCATGAAAATGCTGAAAATAGAGGACCGCACCGAGCTGGTCATGAAGCGGGCGGACCTGGCCAAGCAATATAAACATTACGATAAAGCTTTTGCACTTTATAAGGAAAGTATCGGCCTCCCAGCTGCTCAAACGCTGGCGCTGGCGAACATCGATAAGCTGATCGCCGGCAGTTTTGCCAGAAATATCGGGGACCTTAAAGAGGTCTATCCTCGTGCGTTGACCAACGGGGAGACCGATCTGGACAAGAAAAGCTTTGAAGTAAAACTGCAGACGGTCTATTCCTGGCTTAGCCTGGCGGAGATATCCCGCAAGGAAAAACAATATGCTTTGGCTGACCGGATCCTGCATCAGACCTTAAGTGAACTTCAGAAATTAAAGATCGAAGATAAATATTATTTACTTCAGAGAGAAAAAGCCAAGGTCCAGGAAATGCTGCGCCTGGAATTGTTCAAGACCCAGCTGGACCAGGGTAATTTCCAGCAAGTTAATTCTTACCAGGTAGCCTTGCAGCCGCAGACCGAGGAAGAAAAACTGTTTTTGGCCAATATCAAGTTCGAGGCGATGTGTGAATTAGCTTTTACCTATTTAAGTCTGGAAGAATTTGCTTCAGCGGAGAAAGTATTTAAAAAGATATTAGCCACTACACCTGACGCTACCAAGATCACGGACCGGGATAATGGCGATACCGCCCAGGAGAAGATCAGCGTTCAGCTCGGTCTGGCCTATTGTGCGATCTCGAAAGTAGAGGATGTGCCTGAAGCCCTCCCCTATATCAAGGAAGCAGAGCACAGAAGGCAAGTGGCAGCGGAACTTTATGCCCAAGCCAAGGGACTTTATAAACCTTTCGAGCAGAACATGATGGAAATGCAGTTAAAGACGCTGGACGGCACCGTCCTGGGGGCAAAAGAAGCGGAAGAGATCACCAACGACCATATCCCGCCAACCCAAGTCCTGGGCAGTGATCTGGCTTTCAATGATGTAGAACAGCAGGTTCGGGCAGCGCTAGCTTCTGGTAACGGTGATAAGTACCAGCTGGAAAAAATGCTGGTCAACCTGGATAAGGCCAGGGCCGGTAATATGGTCATCAAGTTCTATAAAGGTATGCGCCGCGCCAATCTCAGGGAAGAGTTCGAGCGGGTCTGGCCGTTCATCGCCAAGGCAACAAAGAAAAAACAGAAATTGATGCAGTTAAGCTATCTGACCATGTATGCTTCAAAAGTAGATGGCAGTAAACTGCCAGAGGTTGAAAAGCTGTTAAAAGAATTAAGTCCGGGGGAAAAGAAGCTATTCAAAGAACGCGATAAATTAGCTTTGAAAAGCGCTTATGTGAAAATTGGCCAGACAGCAAAGGCGGCTGGGATCAGTATCGATCCGGCACAGCTGCCAAAAGCTGACCAGAAACTGGAATTAGGTTTGATCAATAAACGGCTGGATACTTATACAGGTGAAAAGGCCAGCTTCCCTAAAGCGCTGAAGGATCTTCTCGCCCTTGCTCCGACCATCAGCCAGGCTAAAGATCAGACTGCAATAGCTTTGTATTTTACCCAGTTGATCAGTCTATATAATGATGTTGATCCTGAAGTGAAAAATGCCATAGTCAATACTATCTTGCAGC
The DNA here is from genome assembly GCA_041659865.1 of Candidatus Margulisiibacteriota bacterium. Classification (GTDB taxonomy): domain Bacteria; phylum Margulisbacteria; class JBAZXJ01; order JBAZXJ01; family JBAZXJ01; genus JBAZXJ01. The sequence goes on from JBAZXJ010000117.1 coordinate 4,274, forward strand.
AAAGTGGCAGGGGCGGGGCTGATGCTACTTACGCTGTCGAAGCGAAGCGGTCCTGGGCGGTTATTGAGCAGACCGCAGAAGGCAAAAAACTGGCCCAGACCCTCAAAAAGCTGATCAAAGACAGCGGTATCGCCCATAATCCAAAATTCCTGAACAGGACACAGGGCAAAGCTCGCAGAGAGTAGGGCGGAAAGAAGAATGCAACAAACCTGGTTTGGTATCGATAATATATAGTGTAGAGGGTAAATACAGCAAGATTCCAGGGGAAAATGACGATATATACTTTGGGAGAAGATTTTTAGCCATTTATAGGGTCACCCAATAGTGAACCCGGCATTTTTTGTTGCCTGACCAGGGAAGCATATTAATCAGTTAGGATGGCCATGGATAATATCAATAGCGGCAAGATCGATAAAGGACCTGAACCTAAGCTTGGTAAAGCAAGCGAAATGAGCGTATTTTGGGCCGCTCTGAAAGCCGCCAATGTCCTTGGTCTAAGCACCGAACAGCTCTGGAAGCGCGGAGAGGGCTTGACCCCTACGGGAATTCTGAAACTTGATAAATATATCCAGGAGCATAGCGGCAATGTATCTCCGGAAATATTGAGATTTATCGAGCAGAACGATCAACTCGCGCTTAACAGTAAAGGTAAGTACAAAGCTTACAAAAAAGCGGAAAAAGCACCGGCTGCACATCCTCTGCCAATAACATCAACGCCTAAAGCAGCTGTGAAAACTGGCATTGATGAACAGATCGCCCAGAGGCTCAGGGCAACAAGTCCAACCGCTGTCGGTAGGAAAGATCTTCCTCCTGATGCGGTCAGCACGGACCAGACCGCTTTAGCCAATTCCAAGATCTATGGCCGGATCGATCAGCCTGACCTGGCCAGATCGGTCGAAGCGCAAAGTTCCGCCAAATATGATGATTCTATCGGCTATTTACGGACAGATTTCCCCATGAACAATAATGAATATATAGCTTTCCTGCACAAGATCATTGCAAAGACCGAGGACTCTGGCGAAAAATTCAGCCGGAAGTGCGAACTGGCGGTAGCTTATCAATTAGTTAAGAAATATAAGGAAAGT
>JBAZXJ010000118.1:0-5339 GCA_041659865.1 Candidatus Margulisiibacteriota bacterium
CGGGGACATCTTTAACAAAAGCCACCCGGCTCTTGAAAGTAAGCACATCCTTGTACATGGCCAGGCCGATCCGGACCATGCCAAGCTGGGTTTCAGGAAAATTCAAGGTAGCTGCCGAGTTGGCAGGATGCTTGATCGGAACAACGATATTCTCTTCTTCTAAACTTTTAAGTACTTTCTTGAACCTGGAGAACTGGACCCAGGTATAGGGGTCACCCGCATCATCGGCACAGGCAAAGTGGGTAAAGATACCCTCTAGTTCCAAACTAGGTAATTGAATGATCTTGCGGATCAATTCCAGAGCAGTTTCCGGCTGAACCCCGATCCTGCCCATACCCGTATCTACTTTCACATGGACCTTGACCTGCTTGCCGGCAGCAGTAGCTGCTTTCGCCAGAACTTTGACAAAATCCTCGGTATAGACGGTTTGGGTTATATTCAATTTGATCAGTTCAGGAATATTTATCTTGTCCGGTTCGCTAAGCAGAAGTACCGGAGCTTTGATCCCGGCGGAGCGTAGCTGTTGGGCTTCGCCGATCCAGGCCACGCCAAGATAATCAACCCCTTCGAGTAAGGCGGCTTGGGACACTTCAACCGCGCCATGACCATAACCGTCAGCCTTGACCACAGCCATGAATTTAGTAGCGGGGGATAAATGGGACCTGATATCTTGGATATTCTCACGGAGCTTGCTTAAATTAACTTCAGCATAAGCGCGTTGTATCATTTATGTTTATTGATCATTACTTTCCACATTGGTATAAACGTTCTGGACATCGTCTTCTTCTTCCAGACTATCGATCATTTTCTGCAGCTTTTCACTGTTCTCAGGATCCAGGCTGACATAAGTTGCCGGGGTCATGGTAACTTCGGCATTTTCAAATTTCACCGCTGCTTTTTCGAAAGCTTCGCGCAGTCCTTCGAACTGGTTCGGTTCGCAATAAACCTCGATAGAACCATCGTCATTGGTATTTACATCTTCAGCACCGGCATCAATGGCTATTTCCATGACCTTGTTCTCGTCCGTACCAGGAGCAAAAATGAACTGTCCGTTCTGTTTGAACAGGTAACTAACACTGCCCAGACTGCCCAGGTTCCCGCCGCCTTTACCGATTATATTACGGATCACGGGCAAGGTCCGGTTCTTGTTATCGGTCAGACAATCGACCATGATCGCTACTCCGCCAGGGCCGTAGCCCTCGTAGTTAACTTCTTCAAGGATCACACCACCGTCGGCCCCCAGGGCTTTCTGGATAGCTTTCTTGATATTATCGGCCGGCATATTGGCATCTTTGGCTTTGGCGATAGCCAGGCGCAGGCGCGCGTTCGATTCAGGATCTCCGCTATTACCGCTTCTTACCGAGGATTGGATCTCTCTTATTATCTTGGTAAAGATCTTGCCCCTTTGGGCATCATTTTTGCCCTTTTTATGTTTAATCGAGCTCCATTTATTATGTCCGGACATAGCTATAACCTCCTAAAGTTCTTTGATCAGGCATATTTCATCACATTCCATGAATTTTGCGCAATAGACACATTCCCCCCAGATCTTTCTGGGTAACTGTTCCTTGTTGATCACCCGAAAGCCCTGCTTCTCGAAAAAAGCCTGCTTGTAGGTCAAAGCGAAGACCCGGGGCAAGTTAAGGGTTTTCGCCTCTTGGATACAAGCATCAACGATAAAACGGCCATACCCCTTGCTTTGCTCGTTCTCCAGGACAGCTAAAGATTTGATCTCGGCTAGATCGGCCCAGGTAATATGTAAGGCGCCGCAGGCGATGACCCTGGAATCCTTGATGACCACGAAATAATCACGCAGGTTCTCATAGATCTCATTTAAGGGTCTGGGCAGCATTTCGCCCTTTTGGGCATATTGGCTGATCAGCGCTTGGACCTCCGGGACATTCTTGATCTTTAGCTTCTCGATTTGCATTAGGACGGCCTTTTTTGCTAGTGTTAACTCAAGACGTCTAATATTACAACAATTTTCCGGGTTTGTTAACCTTAAATATGAAACATACAACTAAGAAATTAAAAGGCTTCCTCAAAAGACTTACTCGCAAGATCTTATCCGAGTATGACTATCGGCTGGCCTTCAATCTGATCTTCAATGAATTGCATGATTTTGTCGAATATGACCGGATCGGCCTGGCCCTGGTCAAGCATAACAACGTCGTCCTGCAGATGGTCAAGACCAGTTATCCTGCGGTCAGCTCTCCGGCGGTCTGGAAAGCCCCTTTGAAACAATCCAGTTTAAATAAACTGGCGGAAACCGGTAAAGCAAGGGTTATTAACAACCTGCGGACTTATTTACAGAGGCGTAAAAAACCGTTATCAGACATCAACAAGCATCTGCTCAAAGAAGGTATTTTATCCAGTCTTACAGTACCGCTGAGGATCAAGAACGAGATCTACGGATTTATGTTCTTTTCCAGCCGCAAGTTAAATGCCTACAGACAGACCGATGTTGATCTGCTGGAAGGAATGGCCGAATTGATGGCCATAGCTTTACAAAAAGATTACCTGATAACCGAACTTAGAAAGTCCAATTCCGGCTTGACCAAGATCAACAAGGAACTGATCAAAGCCAACCAGCTGACCGATGAAGTGCTCTCGATAGCTGCCCACGATATCAAGAACCTGATCCATCCGATCAAGCTTTCCGCAGAGGCTTTGCTTAGAAAACATGCCTTTCAGGAAAATTCCCACGATGCCTCCTATCTGCAGAACATCAAGGAAGCTTCTAATCTGATGGCTAATCTGGTTTCGAACATACTGGACATTTATCGGATAAAGAAAGGCAAGATAAGCCTGGAACTGACCGAGATATCCCCCCAGGTAATTCTGGAGAGTATCCTGGCCAGCTGGAAAAGCCAGGCCTCACGCAAGAAGATCGAGCTGGTCCTGGATATTGCCAAGAACTTCCCGCCCAAGATCAAATCTGATGAGGTTAAATTCGCCCAGATCTTCAATAATCTGTTAAGCAACGCGCTAAAATTCACTGATGATAATGGCAAGGTAGTGGTCAGTGCGAAAAAAGATGGTGAATTTTATAGATTTGCCGTAAAGGATACCGGAAAAGGTATAGTGCCGATCAGACTGCATAACATCTTCGAACAGTTCCAGCGTTCAAGCCAGGGCACCAAGGGCGAACAAGGAACAGGCTTTGGGCTTTCGGTGGTCAAACAGATAGTTAACTTGCATAAGGGCCGGATCGATGTGAAGAGCCGGTTGGGCAAGGGAACTACGTTTACGATCTATTTGCCGATCATCCCGTAAAGGCGAATAATGATGCGCCCCTATGGGATGATTCTATATTGTTTTTTTATCTGTTCCACTATCTTCTTCGCCACCTCACCTGGGCTAATCCCACCTCGACTTACTCAACACTTTATTTAGAAAACACTCTCACTTAGTACCGCATATATTCGATACAAGTTTTTTTGTTTGTTACACGATAACATTATAGGACAATTCTTCTAAAGGATCAGAATACTATTTTATTGTAATTACGGGGGCTCTTATGACAACTCCATTATCTAATCCTAATGCTTCGTTCCAGGTGATCAAGTCGGGAGATGCGTATAGTCTTGATACCAATGCTGACGGGACCGGAGATATTGATATCACTAAACTAGATGACGGCGTATTCGTCGGCGAATTTGATAATGAAGAAGGCCAGGACGTTCTGATAACCAAAGAAGCCAAAGGAAATGTTTCCTTTTCTCAATTAGCGGACAGAGCATCGTCAGCTTTAGAAGATGGGTTGATGAATATGCGGGATTACCGCAGGACCGACAACTTTATCGATGATCCTATTGGTAATACCTATATTGAAAATGGGGCGACGGCTCAAGTCCGTTTGGATATAGAAACAAAAGGTTCTATCAGGCTGGTCAATGGTACGCCGGCCGATCCTGCAAGAAGTGCACCACCGGCAACTACGCCGCAAGCGCCAAGTTATCAACCGGCGGTTCCAGTACAAAGCGCTCCGCCATTCATTCCAACCCAAACGCAGAGCTATAGGACTGCTCTTCCTGCACAAAGCAATCACCCATACATTGTCCCACAAACGCGAAGTTACGGGCCAAACCTGCCCGCTGCCAACCTGTTCAGTTCAATAGCAGATAGGATCGGATCTAGCAGGCTGATGAATTCCGGCAAGTTGAACCGCAGTGCCCTCAAAACCTTAGTTAAAAATAATCCCAATTTGAACGGTTTTTCGGCCCTGGAAAAAGATGTCATTAGATATTTACTGGACAAAAACAACTTTAAACGAGCAGCAGGCAGAGACAATTTCGTTAATTTAGCTGAAATGACCACGATAATGAACATCCGAGCTGAAATAGCACAAGCCAGAGCAAGTTTTAATCGACCGTCTTTTAGGCCTCCTGTAACCACACCAATTATTGTTCAACCTGAACCTCCTGCGCCTGTTACGCCTATCGTGTCTTCGCCGGTTACTGTTCAACCTGAACCTGCCGTTATTCCTATAGTTACACAGCTTGTTGATACAACGCCAGAGGCGCCAATTGTAGACTCAATTGTCCTCGAACAGCTGAAGCTTGATGAACGTCAATATCCTGCCGATATTCCTCCGGTAACAACACCAAGCGATAATAATTCAAGAGATCTTGAGCTTGCCAATGCCAGATCTATTTTTAATTCTTTCAGTCCTCCCGTGACCACGCCGGTTACAGAACAACCAGTTGTTACACAGCCAGTCAATACCACACCAGCTACGCCTCTTGTTCAACCTTACGCCTCAGAGCCCACACCAAGAATGGAGGAGCTGGCACAAACACTAATAGCACGTCCGGCAGCAGAGTTGTATAACGCAATTAAAAATGTTACTGGGACACTCGGGCCGCTCAATTCAGGGGTCTTGAGCTTTGACGATCTTAATGCTTTATTTACTAAGAACCCAAGCCTCGATGGATTTTCAGACAAAGAAAAGGATGCCCTGGCATATTTGACCGATCGCAATGTATTTAATACAACCGCCAGCGGGGTCGGTACTGGATCGTCTAACGCACCAGATAAGTTTATCAATGAAAATGAAATGGATGTTTTCCTGAACAGTAATAATATACCTCACCATGTAGACACTTTTGCCGGAACAATAATGAAGACCAGAGCTATGAATCCTGGTGTTGTCACCACACCAGCAGTGAATCCTCTGGTAGAGCCCTATGTAACTGATGGTCCTGGGATGTTCATGCAAGAACTTGCGCCTGCCACGCCTTTGGTAGAGCCTTATGTAACTGATGGTCCTGGGATGTTCATGCAGGAACTTGCGCCTGCCACGCCTTTGGTAGAGCCTTATGTAACTGATGGTCCTG
>JBAZXJ010000119.1:0-5333 GCA_041659865.1 Candidatus Margulisiibacteriota bacterium
CGGCGCATTCATCGGAGGTACCTAGTTTATAGCCGCCGGCGATGTGCCAAAGTTTGATCCCTCGGTCTTCATAACTCTTGGTCAGCTCCAGCACCACCTGCTGGACAGCTTCTTTTTCCACCTCCAGGATCTCGGCTAGTTTTTCCACGGCTACAGGTTCTTCGGCCATGAATAAAATAGCTTCGACCTGTTTTTGGACCAGGCTTTGGGTAACGGGTGTTTGATCTGGAACGGCGATGAGTTCTTCGGTCATGGTCGTATTATTCCTTATAAGTCATTGGCTTGCAAGTGTGTTGTCACTCCGTCATTGCGAGGAGGCATCCGACGAAGCAATCTACTTTAACGAGATTGCCACGTCGCCCCGATGCGGGACTCCTCGCAATGACGGGTCGTATTCCAAGGGCACGGGCACCGTGCCCCTGCGGGTCAGGCCTCTACCGCATCTTCCTCTTTGATCAAAGGCACGGCCGCCCCCCAGGCGCGTTCGATCCTGATCTCGCCGAAATCCTCGTCCTGCAAAATATAGATCAACTGTCTTCTGGTTATCTCCAGCACCGCTAAAAAGGTCACGATGATCTCGACCCGGGAGGGGTTCTCCGAAAAGAGCTGGGTAAAGGTCAGGAAACGCTCGGTCGAAAGCGAATCGAGAATGTGGCCGATCTTGTCGCGGACCGTTACCGTATCCTCGGTTATCTCTTTATCCTCGATCTCATCTAGGATCTTTCTTTTCCACAAGTCCTCGAAAGCCTGCAGAAGTTTAGTAACGCTGGCTCCGCTGATCTCTGTTCTGGGCAGAATATTATTGGCTTTGATATAGTCGCGGACGGCTTTATCGCGGAAGAAAATATCCTGGAAAGAGGAAGCCTTCTGGCCCAGTTCTTCGGAGATCTCCTTGAACAATTTATATTCGACCAGCCGGTCCAGCAGAGAAAGCCGGTCAAATTCGAGGTCGGTATCATCAACTTCGACCGAATCAGCCGGAAGCAAGGAACGGGATTTCAATTCCAGCAAGGTCGTGGCCAGCATCAGGAATTCACTGCCGACTTCCAGCTTGTTCTCGCGCATATTCTCGATATAATGGAGATATTCATCGGTTATCTTGCCGATCGGTACGGCATAGATATCCATCTCCTGCTCTTCGATCAAATGGAGCAGAAGGTCAAAAGGTCCGCTAAAATTTTCCAGGCGTATTTCGTACATTATTTATTTGATCAGCTTCATATGTTTTTTGGCGAGATGCAGGGTCTGGGAGGCGACCTCGCGGGCTTTGGCCGCGCCTTCGCTGAATATTTTATTGACCTGGTCCTTGTTCTTGAGCAGTTCTTCCTTCTTCTCACGGCAGGTACGCAAACCAGCCAAGAGGCAGTCGGCGCATTCCTGCTTACAGGCTACACAGCCACGGCTGCCTGCCTTGCACTCGGTTTCGATGGTCTTGATCTGGGCAGGATTGAATATCTTGTGGAAAGCAAAGACATTACAGATATCAGGATGGCCAGGGTCATCCTTCTTTAACCTTGCAGGATCGGTCACCATCGACTTGATCTTTTTGCGCAGTTGTTCTTCCGGTTCAAAGACATAAATAGCATTGCCGTAGCTCTTGCTCATCTTGCGGCCGTCGGTACCGATCAGGACAGGGATCTCGGTCAGCAGTTCATTTGGGATGCGAAAAACATTACCAAAAAAACTGTTAAAACGCCGGGCCACTTCCCTGGTCAATTCCAGATGAGGGATCTGGTCTTTGCCGACCGGCACACAGTCAGCCTGATAGATCAGGATATCCGCGGCCTGCAGCATGGGATAGCCCAGGAAACCGTAAGTATTAATATCTTTGCCGGACAATTCCTGCATCGTCCCTTTATAGGTCGGCACTCTCTGCAGCCAGGGCAAGGGAGTTATCATCGAAAGCAGAAGATGCAGTTCAGCGTGTTCCGGCACATCGGATTGCACGAACAAGGTACAACGCTTCGGATCAAGCCCGACCGCCAGCAGATCGATCTTTAACTCGTCGGTATCATGGTGGATATTACTGGTATCTTCATACACAGTAGTAAGCGCATGCAGGTCAGCGACCATGAAGAACGAATCATATTCATCCTGAAGCCTGCGCCAGTTGTTCAAGGCGCCGTAAAGGTTGCCCAAATGGATCTGGCCGGTGGGTTTAATTCCGCTGAGTATTCGCTTTTTCATGAGAGTAAGCTTACGAAAGCGTTAATTACTTTGTCAATGAAGGACCAGGCGGCCGGCTGGAGGAAAAGCACAATGGTCAAAACCAGCCCGAGCACTTTACATAAAAAGAACAGGTTCTCGTTCTTCTTCAGCACATACGGCATCCATAGCCGTGACATATCAAAAGGATAGAAAGGCAGAAGGTTCACCAAAAAGATCAGCAGGTTAAGTTTGATCATCAAAGAGAACAGCGGTTCCAAGAACCAGATCAGCAAATTATCCTGCATGTTCTGGTTCAGCTGTAAGACTGAAAAAGCGAGCTTGGCTAAAAGCACCGCCAGGCCGAGATTGAACAAGGGCCCGCTGATCGCCACCAGAAAATTCTGGCCAAAGTTCAGGTCCTTGTTATATTTAGGCTTGGTCCAACCGACAATGATCGAAGCACCGTAGGTCATGCGCAGACAATAATTGATAAAAGGATAAAAGAACGAACCAAAAGGATTGATCAGACGCGACGATTCCACCCTTTTGCCGGTAACTATGCTCTCGGTGATATGGTGGACCATTTCGTGCAGCAGAAGAGAAAAGACCAAAGGGATCCAGGTACGCAAGAAAACTATAACGAACAAGGGGGTAAAGGCTATGGCTTTGAGCATTTGCGTTGTCCCAGGGTCCGGTCGTGAAGTATCTGGAAAAAGTTGCCTTTTACGCCAGGGAACTCGACCACTTTCAGGTTGTGGCGGGCTTTTTGCACTTTGATCTCGAAAGCGCCTTCAGCCAGGGTCAACTCCTGCCTGTCGGCAAAAACATATTTTCGCGAACCGGCATTATTAACGATCTTTAAGCTGATCACGGCCTGATCAGAAACGATGATCGGTCGCACATTAAGATCAATGGGCGCGATCGGGGTTATCACTAATATCGGACAAACCGGCTCGACCAGCGGGCCTCCTGTCGAAAGATTGTAAGCTGTAGAACCAGTCGGGGTAGCAACGATGATCCCGTCACCAAAAACATTCTCAATAGAAGCTCCGGCCATAGAGACATCAACTTCGACCGGCTTGTTATTTTCGCCTCTGATCACAATTTCGTTGATCGCTACCAGGCTCGAGAGCAGAACTCCTTCTTTATATACTTCAGCAGAGACCATGGTACGTTCCATGATCGTATATTCTTTTTTCTGTAAACGTTCCAAGGCGCGGCCCAGGTCAGCGTCCGCGGTCAAATAGCCTAAATGCCCGCCGACATTGACGCCCAGCACCGGAGTATCCTTCCTGGCCTTGGCCTCCACCCCGCGCAGGAAAGTACCATCCCCACCGATACAGAGGATTAGCTCAGCAGCTTCTGGCTCGTTCACTATGGTCAACCCGGCTTTGCTGACCTGAGCTTTGAGCTCAGCCTGGCGGTCAGAAGGAAAATCCCGGCGGAAGAGGATGAATACTTTGGAGAAGTTCATGTTGAGGGAATATTAGCATAGAAGCAGCCAGTAGTCAGTAGTCTGTAGCCAGAAGGCAGAAAAGACAGGACAACCGAAGTCTGCGCCAATCCCAGTACAAGAAAAACAGCTTTCAAGACGATTATTATTTATAGTTCAGACATTAACTGATTAGCATATGTATCAAGTAGATCAACAAAAAGGGGTATAATAATGGTCAGCGTAAATAGCACAACGTCGGGAACAGTCCTTCCTTTAGAAAATAATTCCAATATTGATAGCGACGATAACGTACTAACCACGAACAATAGTCCTGATCCCTATCAATCACACAATCTCATTATGAATACTTTGCTAGTCCAGGATTCAGATGGAAATCCGCCTTGTAGATGTTATTGTTGCCAGCAGGGTTTGAATCCTGGAGTTATATCGGCATCAGTGCCAATCCAAGCGGCCCCTGTGACTTCGAACGTAAATGAAACGGATATAATCAATGCTTTTGATCGAGAAGCACAAGACGCTCAAGACGCTCTCAAAATACTCTTTCAAAAATATGCTGCCTTAAAACAAAAGATTATTGACACTTACGATGATGAAACTGGCAACTATGACCATGATCTAGCGAACCAGACAGAAGAGTTGGGAAAGAAAGCTCGCGAGATATGGACTGCTTTTTACCAAAAACACGACATGTATCCAACCAATGCCTTAATCGGAGAACTGCGAATTCATCAACAATCAGACATCTGCTACCATAATAACGACCAGTCAATCAACAATGGTGGCTTTTTTAACATGAATAGCGTCAACGCTTTGCCTTGCAGATAGACTTTTGAGGCAACAGCAGATGTTTCTTAATTCCTAACTGTGTTCATTGACACTCCAAAACCCCCGTGCTAAATTTGTGGCCGGTTTGCGGGCGTTTAGCTCAGTTGGTTAGAGCGCAGCCCTGATAAGGCTGAGGTCGGTGGTTCGACTCCACCAACGCCCACCAGCATATTTTAATTCACAACGATTAGTTAATGGTTATGACCGAAAGTTTTTAGAGCGAAGGCTGTCCGCCGTAGCCCATGGCGCAGGAGGACGATACCTAACGAGTCAGGCAACTTACTGTATTGCCTGTAAAAATAGAATCGTGTATATTGTGAGTGTTAAGAAATAGTAGACCTTCAAAGAAAACAAATTCAAATATTCCACTTGGCATTTTTTCCAGAAAAAATATTTCCAAGCAAGTAAGTAAAAGGAGCAGACAGTATGAGCGAGAGTAAACAGGAAGAAAAAAAGCCGCGTGCGGAAAAGGCTGAGAAAGCTGAAAAAGCATCAGCGCCAGCTTCAGAACAGACGAGCCCAAAGCGCAATGAAGACAAGGACCAGGTCAATAACGACCAGCGCCTGGACATGGCCGAACTGCAGAACAAGAACGTCAATGAGCTCTATGAAATCGCCGAAGAGCTCAAGATCCCCGGAAGCCGGCAGATCAGCAAGCATGACCTGGTATTCAAGATCCTCCAGACCAAGACCGAACAAAGCGGATTCGTTTTCAGCCGCGGTGTGCTGGAAGTTCTAAATGAAGGTTACGGCTTTTTGCGTACCAATAATTACCTGCCCAGTTCTGAAGATATCGATGTAACCCAGACCCACATCAGAAAAATCGAACTTGCACGCGCCGATCTGATCTCCGGACTGGTCCGCCCGCCCAAGGAAGGCGAGAGATATTTTTCGCTGCTGCGCG
>JBAZXJ010000120.1:0-3096 GCA_041659865.1 Candidatus Margulisiibacteriota bacterium
ATTTCTTTTTGCCGCCAAAAAGAAACATTCAATAAAGAAAAACCGCTTAACACCTACGGTTTTAAGAATTCCCTTATCGTATCCCAGCCGCCACTCGGGGCAGCTCGTCCAGTACCATGAATATTTTTACTGCAGGTCTGGCCAACCTGCCATCTCCCCGCCGCATCGGCTTGGCGGAGAGGGGTTAGGGGAGAGGTCTTAACCGCAAGGATATCGCGGTATCGATCTTCAGGGGAATATTCACATAAAGAAGTAGGGACAGACCATTGGTCTGTCCCTACGATGATCCCTTTGTGTTGGTTGGTCTGGTGTTAACGTCGGGCTTCCAACATTTTATTCACGGCGTTGATATACGCCTTGGCGCTGGAGACGATAATGTCGGTATCGGCACCGCGGCCGGTAAAAGGTTTGCCTTTATCTTCGATCCGTACCGAGACTTTACCCAGCGCATCTGTCCCACCGGTCACGGCCTGAATTATGTAATCCAGAAGTTTAACTTTTTCACCGATCAGTTTATCAATAGCCAGATAGACCGCATCTACAGGACCATCGCCATCAGCTTCAGCGCAGATCTCTTGGTTGTCCTTGATCAGGCAGACTTTCGCTTTAGGCTTGGCAGTATTGCCGGCGCTGGCTTCCACAGTCTTTAAAGAGTAGATCTCCGTACCGATGAACACTTCGTCGGTCACAAGTTGTTCCAGGTCTTGTTCGGAAACATCTTTTTTCTTGTCGGCCAGCACTTTAAATTTTTCAAATGCTTTGGCCAGTTCCTCGTTGCTTAGATCAAAGCCCATTTCGACCAGTCTCTGCTTGAAGGCGTGACTGCCGCTATGTTTACCTAAGACCATCAGATTATCGGTCCAGCCGATGGACTTGGCATCCATGATCTCGTAAGTAGCTTTATTCTTCATCACGCCGTCCTGATGGATCCCTGCTTCGTGGGAGAAAGCGTTCGCACCGACAATAGCTTTATTGGCCTGAACCGGCATCCCGGTAATACCGGAAACCAGACGGCTGGTCTTGTATAAATGTTCGGTCACGATGTCAGTATCGGCCTGGAAATAATCTTTCCTGGTGCGCAGGATCATAACGACTTCTTCGAGGCTGGCGTTTCCGGCGCGTTCACCGATACCATTGATCGTGCATTCGACCTGGTTGGCCCCATTGTATACAGCGGCCATGGAGTTAGCCGTAGCCATCCCGAGGTCATTATGGCAATGAACGGCGATATCGATCTTGTCGATACCAGGAGTTCTGGCTTTGATCTGCTTGATCAGTTCACCGAATTCATAGGGAGAGGTGTAACCGACAGTATCCGGAATATTTACGGTAGTCGCGCCGGCCTTGATGACCTCTTCGATCACCCGGCAAAGAAAGGGCAGTTCTGAACGACCGGCATCCTCGGCTGAGAATTCTACTTTTTCGCAAAGGCTTTTGGCGTATTTAACAGCTTCTACCGCCATCTTTAAGACTTCATCAGGAGTCTTGCGCAGTTTGGTCTCCATGTGAATAGGAGAAGTGGCTAGAAATGTATGGATATAAGGCTTTGCAGAAGGCTTGACCGCTTCCCAGGCTTTATCGATATCTTCCTTGCGCGCGCGGGCCAAGGAGCATATATACGGCCCTTTGACGTTCCTTGCTATCGCCTGGATCGCTTCCAGGTCGCCGGGAGAGGAAATAGCAAATCCGGCTTCGATAATATCAACATTAAGCTTGGCTAGATGTTTAGCCACCTCCAGCTTTTCTTCGGTATTCATACTCGCGCCGGGCGATTGTTCGCCGTCGCGCAAGGTCGTATCGAAGATCTTGATCTTTCTCATTGCCATTCACTCCCCTTTCTTATTATTGATGGTGGCATTATAGACGGAGTTGTTAGAGGTATCAAGCGGGAAGGCACAAAGGCCGCTTCGACACTTCGACTCGCTCAGTGCAAGCAGGCTCAGCGACCGGGGGACGGTCACTGAGCGGAGTCGAAGTGACCGCACCAAATCATCGATTGCATTACTACAATATATATACGATAATATATAAGTATCCCAAATATCAGGAGGTTCCCATGAAAAAGATCACTTTAGTCATTCTGGTCCTGGCAATTCTATCTGTGGCCGCTTTGGCCGTGCCCAACCAGCTTACTTACAGCGGCCGGCTTTTGCAGAACGGTGCGTTGGTGAACCAGACCCTGCCGATGACCTTCTATATTTATCCAGTGCTTACAGGAGGTGCTGCTGTTTGGCAGTCCACAGCCGACATTAGCGTGGATGTTAACCAAGGAATTTACAGTATAAACCTTGAGCAGATAACTCCGAACGTGTTCTCAGGTGATGACCGGTATTTAGAGGTCAAGGTCGGAAGTGAGATACTCGCCCCGCGGACCAAGATCAACAGCGTCGGCTATGCCTTGCAGGCGGGGGGATTGAGCAATGGTGGGGTACAGGCCGTTACGGTCTCGGCCAACGGCTATATCGGTATCGGGACGACTAGCCCAGGATCATTGGTGCATATTTATAACAATAGTGGAGATGCCCACACTAAACTCTATGGAAATAATATTGAATTCAATCGTATCAACAATGGAAACTCTACTATAGACAAAATCGATAACGGTAACTTGCTTTTTCGTTTTGGACCAGCAAGCTCTACAAATGTAACATTTCAAAATGGCGGCAACGTCGGTATCGGTACAACAGCTGCCGGGGAAAAGCTGGAAATCCTTGGCGGCATGAAATATACGGATAGCAGCGAGATCATGCAACAGTCGATTCGGCCTTATGATGAACTTGATTCTGACGCTATGGCAGCAAGGTTCGGAGGGTTCTACCAGAGTAGCGGATCAAATTCTAACAAGGTTTATACCTACAACATTACCGGTGCTGACCCCTATGTATCTACCGGCCTTACCTTTGATCCAGCGACTTATCAATATTTTGCATTAAGATACAAGACCGGAGCAAATTTCAGCGCAGGAACAAACTACAACGTTGGGCTTGGTCTTGGATCGGCGTCTACTGTTTATTTCACGATAATTGCCGACGGTAAGTGGCATACTGCCGTTGTTAATGTGAAGACAATTAACGGCGGGAGTGCCATAACTAATAT
>JBAZXJ010000120.1:3106-5317 GCA_041659865.1 Candidatus Margulisiibacteriota bacterium
GATCCAGTGGTCAATCCTGGGGTTGTGTATTTCAGTTATATGGCTGTAGGAAATATAGGCAGTGGGTTTGACAATGTATATTCAAAAGCAGGAACCATCGGTATCGGTACGAACAGTCCCGGGGGAAAACTACATATTAATACAGCGACCTCTACCGAATACGGTCTGATCTTGTCCGCTAATGATGAAGGTGCTGGTACCTTAAATGGCGGTTCTCCCTATCTGCTCTTCACCAAGTCAGGGACAACAGCAGGACCCTTGCTGAAAGCGGTGATGTCCTCGGATGGATCATACGGCAAAAGGGACTTGGTCTTAATGCAGCATAATTCCTCGGATTACTCTACCTTATATGAGGCCTTAAGGGTGCATGCCAATGGCAACGTCGGCATCGGGACGACATCGCCTCAAGCAAAACTGGACGTGCGCGGCAATGAGAACGTGAAAGCTTTTAACGTGAACGGCCATAGCCTGACCTCGTTCAGCGTGCCCATCAATACTACTTATAATTATACGGTAAGTGGGGCAGGGGCCACAGGTTATAATTCCCTTTATTACATTCATTTGACCTGTCACGGCAATAACGCTGACTGGTACGCGGTCTACAAGGTCTGGGTCAGTTCCTGGAACGGCCATGTTACTATTACCCAGACCGAAGGAGAAATGTACCAAGGGGATGGTTATCTGCCTACAGTGACCTATACCCAGTCAGGCGGCAGGATCAATATCGGCAACAGATGCGCCCTGAGCAGTAATACTATCAGGGGCTGGATAGAAAGCTACGAAGGCGGATATTCGAATTAGGCACAAAGGACACTTCAGCTTCGCTCAGTGTCCGATCCCGGTCGCTGAGCGTAGTCGAAGCGACAGGCAAGGGTACGCTGCGCGTGCCATTTGTGTTGTAGCCCAATAATTATCAATTGCATTACAACAGCAGATATACGATAATCAAGAAGCACCAAAATATCAGGAGGTTTTCATGAGAAGATCATTATTAGTTAGCTTGGCCCTGGCAATACTGTCCGTGACCGCTTTTGCCGTGCCGAATCAATTAACTTATAGCGGGCGTCTGCTGCAGAACGGCGCGCTGGTCAACGCGACCCTGCCGATGACCTTTTATATCTATCCCACAGAGACACTAGGCAGTCCGGTATGGACCTCGACCGCGGATATCAATGTTGTGGTCAATCAGGGAATATACAGCGTTGTGCTTGATCAAGTAACCCCGAACGTTTTTACAGGTGACGACCGGTTTCTGGAAGTAAAAGTTGGTACGGAAACGCTGGCGCCGCGGACCAAGATCAACAGTGTCGGCTATGCTTTGCAGGCGGGTGCAGTGACCGGGCTGTCCAACGTGTTCCCCTCGAGCGGGAATGTAGGGGTTGGCACAACTGCAGCCACGGGCGCCAAGTTCCAGGTAATGAACGCTGCAGGGACTTCGACCTTGTTCACGGTGGGGCAGGGAGTTAGTGAGAATATCTATGCCCGGACAGGCCCGACCGGGATAGTGGCTTTTTTAACATTTGCTAGCGAAAGGATGAGAATCGACCAATTTGGCAATGTTGGTATCGGTACTTCAGCACCGGCCGCTCCTTTGCAGATCGACAATCTGGCCGGCACCAACGGCGCGGTTTCTGAAATACTAAAATTAAGGAACTATTATTACACGGCTGACGGGACAGGCAGCTCGATCGGCTTTTATACCGCGGGCAATGCCAACGCCAAGATCATCGGAAAAACTACCAACGGTAATCCCAGCGGTGCTCTGGAATTCCAGACCAACAACTGGGCAGGGGATGGGATGCAGAGCAGGATGTATATCAATGCCGCTGGTTATGTTGGCATCGGCAAGACCAATCCAATAAAGCCGTTAACAGTGAGTGGTTCTGTTCATGAACTTGTTGCTCTGATCGACAGCCCTGTGGGGGAGGTCGCTTCTGCACCATATATAGGATTTTATGAATCAGGAGGGGCTCGTATCGGGTATGTTGGCGATGGTAGTGGGGGGGAGAACGGGATGGTATTGGGAGCCGATAGCGGGTATTCTCAGTTGTTAACGACAGGAGGGACGCTCCGGTTGACCTCTGCTGGTTACGTCGGTATCGGTACTACTGCACCATCGACCAACCTGACCGTAAAAGGCAAGGTCCGGGCGATCCGGTCCGACGGGAATAATTATTGTGATTTTTCCTCTGAAGCAGGCGTAGGCACCAT
>JBAZXJ010000121.1:0-443 GCA_041659865.1 Candidatus Margulisiibacteriota bacterium
CAAACCAGCTTTTTGGACCCGCCGGTGGAAAGATCGTAGACGTTAGAAAGCAGTGCCAGGAGGAAATAGTCACTTATCGGCAGCCCCTTGCTATCACCATAGTGGATCCTGACCTGCGCTTCCATGAACACGAACCTGGCGTGAGCAAGCCGCTCTTCAAATGGATTGACCTTCTGCTTCTGACCGGCAGTGACATACCGGACCAGCATATCATTCAGCACTTTTTTTACTTCCTGAATGGTTAATAAGTTCATGACCGTAAAGCCAATTTCAGGTTTGTTCAACCGAAGCTGAAGGAAACTTTCCAAGTACGCTCTGGCTTCCTGACGCTTGCCTTCGTCTTCAAGATAGGATACCAAATATGAAATATGGGCCAGCAAGGTAGATCGAATGTTAGGGGTTTCCTTCCCGGCGTTACGAATAGTAAAAAAGCCGGGCATAGA
>JBAZXJ010000121.1:453-5287 GCA_041659865.1 Candidatus Margulisiibacteriota bacterium
AGCTATTCTGATTATAATTATCCAGCTGGAACTTCGTAGAACCCATCAGGACCTGCATCAGCTTTTCCTCAGGCTTTACTGCTTCCTCATAAGCGTAGTCAGCAACCTTGTGGACATCATCCGCCAACGGGAACTTGCGCAAGAATTCGATCAGGCCCAGACTTTCCCTGGTCAGATCGTGGATCCCGGCAACACGCCCGGAATGATATTGGTACAAACTGGAACCTGAGTTGATGATCAGCGGTTCCGGCGAAGTATTGATAATGATCGACTCTTCCAGATCAACATTATCACCGATCCTGACATTGCCGATGATCAAACAGCGCGTCAAGCTGCAGTTGTTGCCGACCGTGATCTGATATTTGCTTTTGGTTTCATAGATCCGGTCATCGAACAGTCTGGTCAGTAACTGATCGACCTTCTTGGCCTTAAACGGTCCGGAGATATCCGGGATGTGCTGGCGATAAAGGGCCGGATCGTCAGCGATCAGAAAAGTCCTGGAGATCAGGTTGCCGCTGCCAATACTGACCTGCCCGCCCAGGGTCACGGTCTTGATCTGGGGATTGGCGTTACCGATAACTATTTTATTTTTCGCGGGAGAGAAAGTTAGGATCCCGGACAGCTTGTTCCCCTCGCCCATGCTGATCTGGCCCCGGATAAAGAGCTGGGAATTGTTCGCCAGGACCGTAT
The DNA here is from genome assembly GCA_041659865.1 of Candidatus Margulisiibacteriota bacterium. GTDB lineage: Bacteria > Margulisbacteria > JBAZXJ01 > JBAZXJ01 > JBAZXJ01 > JBAZXJ01. The sequence goes on from JBAZXJ010000121.1 coordinate 1,144, forward strand.
CGGCATTTAGGCCGCTCAAGGAGAGATCGTACATCTCTACCAGCGTATTGTTCAGAACGGTCCAGCCTTTGGCGTTCAAAACCTTGATCGCTTCGGCCGAGGAAGCAGTTATGTTTTTCGGCACGGCTTCTCTTTCTTTCATACCGGCGCCCAGCTCGCCTCTCTCGATCTGAAAATAGCCGATCTGCCCGGCCACAGCTTCGATCAGGGAGATCAGCGGAGTCTCCCAGAATATCTTCTTCCGGCCATCCGCCCCGAGTTTGTCTTCAAGCAACGGCCTCAGCGGTTGCACACTGCCTCCGGTATTCTTGAGATCAAAGATATAAACCCCTCCACCAAGATGATGATCAGCGAAACGATCGAGCAATTCTTCTGGAACATGCTTGCCGAGATAAGCGATATTTTTCTGGAGATCGATATGCGCGAATTTTTTGTCCTTGGCGGTCGCAGGGGTCGGCAAATAGGTAGCCACCGTTAACGAATTTTTATTTTCGCCATGAAAGCCAAGCATCTGAAGCATTGCTTCCAGCTTATAACCAGTTTTTTCTCCGTCCATCATGATCAAATGCTGGACACCTGCTAACTGCTGCATTATCTTGGGGTCGTTCAGGATCTTTTCAACCACCTTACCAGTACCGGCAGGTACTTCTTCCGCAGAATCGGTAATAGTTTGAGGTTGTTCAACAAAAACGAATTGGCGAGGATCCCGGTCAAAATACTTATGCAGTTTCAGAAAGTCTTCGATCACGGTATCGCCTGGAGCGGTCGTAATAATTATTCTGGAGATGTCCTCTGGCGTATTTCTGATCAAAAGTTCCAACGGCGTCTTCCCTGCGATCGTGGCCAGAGCAAGGACCTTAGGGACACGATCGCTCGCCGCGAATCTGGTCCCGCGCCCGGAACAGAACAGCACGACAGCTGACTGAGGTATCATTTTTTTCCCGGCTTGGGAATAAGCGCCTGCCTCAGCTCTTCGCGGATCCTCCGCAGATCTTAAGCTAAGCACCGGCGGCGTATATGGCCGGACAGAGAGTTTTTGCTCGTTGTCAGAGATCAAGACTATCTTAAGTTTCATTGTATTCGGCCTTCTTAGCACTGGTCTATCCTTTGGCTTTATTATTATCGGGTCTCTTTCTGATAATTCCCAGGTATTTTTCCTTGTCCAAAGAGGCTAGTTTTGCTATCTTGAGGGGGATGATGAAAGTCCAACTGCTAGACGAATCAACAATTAACCAGATCGCCGCCGGCGAGGTCATAGAAAGACCGGCCTCGGTGGTCAAGGAACTGGTCGAAAACTCCCTGGATGCCGGGGCATCCCAGGTAACCGTTGAGGTCATCGAAGGCGGAAAGTCCCTGATCCGGATCGCCGATAACGGGGAGGGAATGTCTCCGGAGGATGCCCGCCTGGCCCTGCAAAGGCATGCGACCAGCAAACTGCGCTCCGCCTCAGACCTTTTCTCGATAAAAACCATGGGTTTTCGGGGTGAGGCTTTGCCCAGTATTGCCAGTATTTCCAGGCTTACCCTGGATACCAGGACCGCTGCTTCTGACAAGGGGCTTCGTCTAAGCCTGGAGGGAGGAAAGGAACTAAAAGAAGAAAGCCTCGGCAGTGCCGTTGGAACGATAATTTCCGTTTCTGACCTGTTTTATAACGTCCCTGCCAGGAAAAAGTTCCTCAAAGCCGACTCAACAGAGCTAAGCCAGATCATCGCAGTGCTCGAAAAAATGATCCTGGCCAACCCGAAGGTAAGGTTCAAGCTAACTAGCACGGGCCGGATAATATTACAGTCCACAGGCAATGAACAGCTCCTGGAGGCGGTTGTGAGCATTTATGGTAAAGACATAGCCAGCAAACTCTTGCCTCTCGTGCTGGACACCGGTCCTCGGCTCAAGATCCACGGCTTGGTGAGTCTGCCAACCTACTTAAAGAATGACCGCAAGGGCCAGGTTTTCTTTGTGAATAACCGGCCGGTCAATGACGGGATCCTGATCAAAGCTTTGCGCGAAGGCTTCCGAAATACCATCCCCACGAACCAGCATCCCTACGCTTTCATTTTCATCGATATCGATCCGTCACAAGTCGATGTTAATGTGCATCCCGCGAAACTTGAAGTACGTTTTGCTAATTCACAGGACATATTTTCCGCCGTCCGTTCCGCAGTGAACAACGCCCTTCTGGGTAGTGTAACTAAAGCATCTGATGAATTACCAGAGCCTGTCCGTTCGGAGACTTCCGACAGCACAATTCCAAGATCCAAGATCCAAAATCCAAAATTATCCGCTCCCTCCTGGACCCCAGCCATGCTGCCCAAGTGGGAAGAATTGATCAGCACGTCCGGCAGTAAAACTCCAGATACGAGCACACGCGTACCCATCACAACTGGCAGTACGCACACGGCCCCGGCTTTTCAGGTCAACGATTCCTATATAGCGGCGATAATGGACGGAGAATTAGCGCTGATCGACCAGCACGCCGCCCAGGAAAGACTGCTTTTCGACATATTTAGTGAACGTCTGGCCCGCCAAGAAACCGCGAGCCAGCAGCTTTTGGTACCGATCGTCCTGGAATTATCAGCGCGTGAATCAGTCTTGTTAAATGATCAGCTAGATAATTTACACGCCATGGGTTTTGAACTAAGCGCATCTGGGGCGAATAGTTTTTTGATCAGATCAGTCCCGGTTGAAATAGCACAACGCGACCCCAACGAAGTTCTCAAAGAAGTACTGACGGAATTATTGGAAGATGGCACAGGCAAAGTTGATCGTGACGCTCTATTGAAAATGATGGCCTGCAAAGCGGCGATCAAGGCAGGTCAGCGTCTGAACTCTAGCGAGATCGCGGCGCTGATCGACGATCTGCAAAAGCACCCTTCCGCCCGCACCTGCCCCCACGGCAGGCCTACGGTGATCAAGCTGTCGGCTAAAGAGCTGGCCAGGATGTTCAAGCGGACATAAATATTTGAAATCTTCACCTTTTCCTCCCGATATATTAGGCGAGGAAACTATGCCGCTCAATAAAAAGATCATTAACGCCAAGATCATGTCCCTTTCCGTCAAACGCCATCCGGACCTCCGGCGCGAAACGGAAGAAGGGTTCCGTTCGTTCATGGAGGCAACTAAAGCGGAAAATACGTATAACAGGATCGCGGCTTTTAATGAAGCTGCTTCAAGCCTGACGCAGATCTCTTTTAAAGCAGTTATTGTTTATTCTTCTTTGGATAATCTTTCGCCGAAATAATTCTATTGTATTTGGGCTTGGTTGCTGAACCTTCCGTCATTGCGAGGAGGCAGCCGACGAAGCAATCTCTCCGAGGGATACCCTTCCGAGATTGCCACGTCGCCCCGATGCGTGGCTCCTCGCAATGACGGGGCGCTTTGCACTGCCCGGCACTTCGACAAGCTCAGTGACCGGCCCCAGCCCCACCACTGCCTCTTGTTCAATGCCCAACAAACCGTTATTGTATTTCCATGATCGCCCAAAAGAACATTAAGGACATTCTGGCCGCCGAACTAAAAAAGGGCGCCGATCTGGCCGAAGTCTTTCTGGAACACAAGGCCAGCACCAGCATCAAGCTGGAGGATAAAAAAATAGAACAGGTCCGTTCCGGTACGGACTGCGGTGCCGGTATCCGCAGTATCCACGGCGACAAGACCTACTATGACTATTCCAATGACGTTGAATTCCCTTTTGCCCATGATCCGAAGATCGTCCCTCTGGCCGAGAAAATAAAACTGCTAGAACTGGCGGACCGCACAGCCAGAGCGGTGTCAGACAAAGTAATACAAGTGACCGTGAACTACGCGGAAAGTTTCCAGCAGGTGCATATCGCCAACTCTGAAGGCTTGGCCGTTAATGACTTGCGCATACGCACAAGATTTATGGTCCAGGTCGTCGCCGCGGACGGTTCCGTGATCCAGACGGGTTATGAAGCCCCTGGCTGTTACGGGCCTGATGGTTTTAAAAAAGTCTTTAGCAAACATAGCGCTGAAGAATTGGCCTTGATGGCTGCGAAGCGCGCGGTCCGGATGCTTAGCGCTCCGCATGCACCTGCGGGTGAGATGCCCGTAGTTCTGATGAGCGAAGCCGGCGGGACCATGATCCATGAAGCCTGCGGACACTCGCTAGAGGCTGACTTCATAATGA
>JBAZXJ010000122.1:0-5248 GCA_041659865.1 Candidatus Margulisiibacteriota bacterium
TATCATTGCTCTTAGCGCAAATCTTTTTAACCTGGCTGTAGCCGGGTGCATCGGCGGATATTACATATATAGCTTCCTGATCAAGCCCTTGCACTCGCGCTCGATCGCGATAGCGATCAGCGCCTGGGCCTCGGTAATGCTCGCCGCGCTAATGTGTGCAATTGAGGTTGGTGCTTCGGGAACTTATGCCATGAGCGAAACGATCAGGACGATGCTAAATACGCACGCGCTTATTGGTGTCGGAGAAGCTATCCTTACGCTCCTGCTTTTGCAGGTGGCAGTGCAACATATGGGCTGGGAGCTGGACGGTTATGGAAAAAAATAGATCGTTCTATATATTAATTGTCGGGATCGTGGCCGGTGCTTCTTTTTGGGCATCGTCAGCGCCGGACGGGCTAGGTTTCGTGGCCCAGAAGCTTGGCTTTCTTGGCCCAAGCGTGCAACACAGCGCCCCGCTCACCGCTTATGTTGTCCCCGGGCTTGGCGCAGATCCGTTATCAACAATACTATCAGGGCTGATCGGCATCGGCCTATGCGCTGGCGTTGTCGGTCTTTATACTTTTATCCGTTCCTCCTCTCTAAAGAAGCAATAACCCAGCCCTTGGCGTAAGACCGTGCGAACTGCTATATTGGAAATCCCCCTAATATTGTATCGGGGCGTAGCGCAGCCTGGTAGCGCACTTGTCTGGGGGGCAAGTGGTCGCAGGTTCAAATCCTGTCGCCCCGACCAGCCTTTAGAATTGATACGACCGTTTTAAGCAATGAGCAAAAGTTTTTAGAGCGGAGGCTGTCCGCCGAAGCCAGGCGAAGGCGGACAACACCGTTACGAAACAAGCCCGGTCCGCACGTCAGTTGCAACAAAATACTCGGGAGGAAACACCAACATGAAAACCAAATTAACCATTCTGCTTCTCGCCATCACCGCCTTAATAATTCTCCCCGGCTGTGTCCAGCCTCAATCCCCGACCGTGGAATACAGGTCAGTTGTCGTAAAAAGTCTTAATTTTGACCGGGCCAAGATGGAGTTTGATTTTGATGTGACCAACCCTAATCCGATCAGCGTTGATTCAGCCAAGTATGATTACTCTATCTCCGTGGAGGGCAGGGAAATATTAAGGGCGGACAATGTCCCGATGTCCTTGCCGGCGAATAGCACCAAGAGAGTTATCCTTCCGGTAGAAGTAAAATACGTGAAGGTCTTTGAGTCAGCGCTCGGGCTTGCCCAGAAAATAATCCAGGGTCAGGGTAACGCGGACTATGAACTGTCTGGAAAATTTAACTTTGATATGTATGGCTTTAACTTCACTGTACCATTCAGCACCAAAGGGCAGGTCGCCCTGCCCCGGATGACGGATATTCCGATACAGTTACGGCTCTAGGCAGCAGCTTATTTCTGTTTACTGCCGAACATCTGGGCCTTGATCCATTCGCGGTTGAAGAAAACATGGCAGGCGGCTAAAAAGAAAAAAGCAAAACCGCCCCATTCATGGATCTCACCCTGCAGCTTGTTATAACCGCCTATCTTTAACCAAAGCACGGTCACCAGCTGGACCAGGACGGTCAGGAACAACAAAGGATTAATGATCTTTAAGGGTTGTTTCATTTATATCACCTCCAGACATATTCTAATCTGTAGCGCTACTGGTCGGCAATCAAAAGTTATTGGAGTGAGGGCAGAATTGTCAGCGATGGTCGGCCGCTGAGCCTGCCGAAGCGTCGAAGCGCCGGCCGTCCCAGACATTTCGACAGGCTCAATGTCCGCACCCCACGGCAATTATCTTGCGCCACGGACAAAATGCACTATAATGGCAAAATGCAAAAATACCTCGATGACATCTTTATCGCCGCCGCTTTGATCGGGTTTTCTGTCTTGGCCTACGGGCTACACTTTTTTCTATTCCAGGATGCCCATCATATCTTGATCTATTTTTTCGGAGACCTGGCTTTTTTGGGCATCGAGGCTCTGATCGTATATTTTCTGATCGACCGGATGCTTTCGGTGCGAGAAAAGACCGCGACCCGCAAGGCGCTTAACATGCTGGCGGGAATATTCTTTTATGAACTGGGCCAAAAGATGCTCAAGCTGATCTATCGGCTACTGGAAGATCATCAGGCTTATACCGAGGTGGTCGCCGTTGGGGAGAAGTGGAACAAAAAAGATTACGCCGCCGCGCTGGCCAAGAGCAAGGTGCTGCCCTTGCATTTAAAATATGACCAGGCAACGATCCTGGCTCTGGCCGGGCTGTTAAAAGAAAAGGAAGACCTGGTCGTCAGGCTGATGGAAAACCCTAATCTGCACGAGCACGAGAAGTTCTCTGAACTGCTAATGGCAGTATTTCATTTGACCGAAGAGCTGCTGCGGCGCCCCTCGCTGACCGAGAACGAAAGAACAGACCAGGAGCATTTACTTTCTGATACCCGCAGGGTGACCCTGTTGCTGGCGGAGCTCTGGCTGGAATATATGCAGCACCTAAAAGAGAACTATAAGTATCTTTATTTATACAACATTAAACAACGGTTGAGTTAAATTACAGGACCTTGATCCCCGGACATTCCTTGCTTTCGCCCTTGAACCAATCTGGATCGTGATAATGGTCCGGCCAATAGGGATAGGTCCGGCACTGTTCCGGGCGCACCTCGTAGATCGGGCACTTGCCCTCGGCCGTATGGGCGAACCAGCAGCCGCCCTTGGGATGTTCCTTAAGAATAGTGTAGCGGCCGTATTTGCTGAGATATTGCGCCTTGAATTCTTCAGGTGACAACTTAAAATGTTCCTGGAGCTTCTGAACATCGGTCAGCGTCAAAAATACCCAGCCGTCACGATCGCAGCAGGCCCCGCAGGCAGTACAGGAAAATTCGATCTCGGACCTGCGGTCAGCCATTAATCAGAGAGGGCGGAAAGCAAGACCTTGACCGATTCGCCCATGACCGGATGGATAAAATCCGGGGCGATCTCGCTTAAAGGAGCTAACACAAAATAGCGCTCGTGCAACAAGGGATGGGGTACGGTCAGGTCTTCGTCTAAAATAATATCTTCCCCGTAAAACAAGAGATCGATATCCAGCGTCCTGGGCGCGAAAGAGTTCTTTTCGGTACGGCCCAGCTTGATCTCGATGGCCTGGGTTTCCTCCAGGAGATCAACAGGCGCCAGCTCGGTATCCAGTTCCACGGCGACATTCAAAAAAGGAGGAGTTCCTTCGGGCACATCGACGCCCTGAGTCTCAAAGTTCTTGGAATGCTTCACGACCTTGGTGCTTTCGAGCTTGTTGAGCTCGGTGATCGCTGCGGCCAGATTCTTGGCCTTGTCTCCGACGTTGGAACCGAGACTTAAGTAGACCTGTTTCATTTTGCAGTACTCCTTTTATAGAATTAAGAATTCAAAAATCAGTATGACAAGCAAGTCTCGTACCTTCGGCTACCGCTCGCCACTCTCACGCATGATCGCCTCGGTCATCCGTACCGCCTGGCTCATTTCCATCACGTCGTGTACACGTAATATATTAGCACCTTTGAATACCGAGAAGCAAACGCTTGCTGCTGTTCCTTCGCGGCGGTCTGCCACCGGAAGATCAAGCACTTTGCCAATGAAAGACTTGCCGGAAGGGCCGATGAGCACGGGCCGGCCAAGAACGCGAAATTGTTTTAAATTATTTAAGATCGACAGATTGTGTTCAACGGTTTTTCCAAAACCCAGACCGGGATCAATGATGATATTTTCTTCTTTTATACCCGTGCTGATAGCAAAAGATATCCGTTCTTCAAAAAAATGCAACAGCTCGTATATGATGTCTTCATAAACAGGCGCACACTGCATGGTCTGCGGAGTCCCCTGCATATGCATTAAAACTATAGGGCACTTTGCCAAGGCGGCAACTGCAGCCATTCTGATATCACCGCGCAGAGCAGTAATGTCGTTGAGGATCTGGGCGCCTGCCGCCAGCGCCTGTTCGGCAACAGCTGACTTATATGTATCTACAGAAACGATCGCTTGGCCGGAAAGCGCGCTGATCGCAGGCAGGATCCGCGCTGCCTCGTCAGCCGCCAAGACCGGCTCTGCGCCGGGGCGCGACGATTCGCCGCCGATGTCGATAATGTCTGCGCCATCCAGGATCATTTTCTTGCCGTGCGCTATCGCTTGTTGAGGGTCAGCGAACCGTCCGCCGTCAGCAAAAGAATCTGGCGTACAATTTAATATGCCCATGAGCAAAGCCCTCTCGAAGGCAAGCGGTTGGCCATGAGCCAGGGATATCGGTGGGACCTTCCCAGAATATCGATCCAGTGCTGCTTGCAGTTGTAGCGCGAGCTCTTTCAAGCCGAAGGGCTGAAGCATTAGCTTGGCAACCAGTGTCTTGTAGTGTGCAATGGTACCGAGCAAGAGTACGTCGGTCTTTGTTATCTTGCCAGAGATGGTTTCGCGGTGGTTAGCTGAATCTCCTCCCAGGGAAAGCATTTCTTGCTTCAAGATCAAAGCCGCCTTAATATTGACCGCCTTGGCCTTTATGGCCAGCCGGCCACCCTTGTCGCGCATGATCTTGACGCCTCCAGGGTCACAGCCGATCCGCTGCAATTCCCTCTCTAATTCTTCTGGCCTGTCTAATTCGAATATTTGCATAGGCTGATTATACACAAGTTTGCAAATAATGTTATACTTTAAACATGAATACTAGCCTGGTCAGAAAAACATTTGTGCTGATAATAGTTGTTATGACCGTCGTCGCAACAGCATCTGCCGAGGATGCTTTCCTAAATCAAAGCCTGCGCCGCGGGGTCGGCGTTCGGGCGATGGGCATGGGCGGTGCCTTTACCGGAGTGGCTGACGATGCTACGGCCGCTTTTTATAATCCAGGCGGGATCAAAAGCATAGATTTTCAATATTACGTGGAGAATAGCGACTACAAGAATTATACTCTGGACCGCGCTGACAATTACTTACTGCAATATAAGAATTGGGTCATGACCGACTGGCATAACCGCGACAAGAACGGCCGGCAAGTCGATGTGTTCGCTTATAGTTTCGGGCAGGAAGGACCATCCGGCTGGGGTTTTACCTATAAAAGAGTTCTGTCGAATTTTGGCACGGATGGTTATACGGTGGATTTTGGCACGCTGATGAACCTTGGCCAGACCATGAAATTTGGCTTTTTGGCCCAGGACCTGTTCAAGGACAATGTGGACATCCGCACCGCGTTACGTGCCGGCTTAAGCATGCGGCTCCTGGACAATAAGCTGTTACTGGCAGTAGACGAAG
>JBAZXJ010000123.1:0-5233 GCA_041659865.1 Candidatus Margulisiibacteriota bacterium
CGGTGATCGTCAGCACTACTGCTTCGATCAGGAACTGGATCAGGATATCTTTGCGTCTGGCGCCGATCGCCTTGCGCAGACCGATCTCGCGAATACGCTCGGTCACGGAAACCAACATAATGTTCATGATCCCTATCCCGCCGACCAACAGAGAAATAGCCGCGATGCAGCCTAAAAGCAGACTAATAGTGTTGGTCGTTCCAGCCACGGTCTGCTGGATCTCGGAAAGGTCGATTATTTGAAAGCTGTTCAGCGTTTCACCGCTTAACTTGTGGCGTTGAACGATCAAGGTGGTCAGGTCTTCCTTGGCCTTGGCGATCAGCCCAGCTTCTTTGACCTCAACTTCAATTGAATCAACATTCGTTTTGCCAAATAATCTGTACATTGCTGTAGTATAAGGAACCTGCACGGTATCGTCCTGATCCATACCGCCAGGACCTGCGCCCTTGCTTGGCAGAACCCCGATCACTTCAAAGGGGATCCGGTTAATGCGGATGCTGTGGCCGAGCGGGTCGGCTTCGCCAAATAGTTCTTTTGCTACGGTACTGCCTAGGACGGCCACTTTCACCCGCCGCTTTTCTTCATCCTCGTTAAAAAATCGTCCGCTAGCCGGTACGGCATTATGCATAGCTGGATAAGCAACTCCCACTCCTCTGATCCTCGTCCGCCAATTCTTGTTGCCGGCGACCAGCTGGCCGCTGCCTCCGGACGATGGAGAGATACTTTTGACCGTGCCAAGTTTTTTGATCGCATCGGCATCTTCAACCGTGAATTTAGTTTCCGCGCCCCCGGCCTCTGAAGCTACACCACGAAAATTATGACTCCCGGAGCGCAAGGTCAAAAGGTTCGAGCCCAGGGAAGAAAGGCGCGAAGTAATATCGTCCTTGGCGCCTTGGCCCAGACCCATCATGGCGATGACCGCGGCCACCCCGATCAGGATACCGAGCATCGAAAGGGCGGACCTGACCTTGCTGCCTAATATCGCGGTCACAGCCTGACGCAGATGGTCCATGAACTCGGCAGTCTTCAGTGTTTCTTTGCCATGTAATATTTTATCAACTGGCGATAATGTATCCTGGCCGTTCGAACTAACGGCTGCTTTTACCGGCAATTCTCTGCGCTCATCTTTAACGATCTTGCCGTCCCTCATTCTGATGATACGCTTGGCCAGGTCAGCGATCTCCTGTTCATGGGTGACCATGATGATCGTCTTGCCTTCAGTATTTAGTTTTTGCAGAACACCCATGATGTCCGCTTCACTCTTGGTATCCAGGTTGCCAGTTGGTTCATCAGCAAAGATGACCAAAGGCTCGTTGACCAGCGCCCGGGCAATAGCAACGCGTTGTTGTTCACCGCCGGACATCTGGTTGGGCTTGTTGTTCATTCTATGCGCCAGACCGACCGCGCGCAGTTTATCTACAGCTCTGCTTTTTAAATGACGGTTTCCGCCGTAAATTAAAGGCAGTTCAGTATTTACCAGAGCGGTATTTCTCGCCAAAAGATGGAATTGCTGAAAAACAAAACCAGCCAGGTGATTACGCAGTAGAGCTAATTGGTCATCGGGAAGCTGGCCGATCTCTTTTCCGGAGAAGTTGTAGGAACCGCCGTCCGGACGGTCGAGCATGCCCAGGATATGCAGCAAGGTAGATTTTCCGGAACCGGAAGGACCCATGATGGCGACGAATTCGCCGGCCTCGATGGTCAGATCAACTCCGCAAAGCGCCTGAAAGGAAACTTCTCCGGACTTATAGGTCTTGGTTATGCCTTTAAGCGTGATCATATTTAGTGACCCGGCCCGCCGCCGCGACCGCCCCTCATCGGCATAAAGGGATTACTGCCAGTACTGCGGCGGTTTGAATTTCCATTCGTGCCATTGCTGGTCCTGATCACGACGATATCTTCTTCGGTCAGTCCGGAAATAACTTCTACGTTCTGTCCGTCATTTAATCCGGTTTCGATCGTTCTCGGCCGAGGCTTGCCCTCTTCGTTCTTGACCAGCACAAAAGACTTGCCTTCTCTTTGCTTGACCGCTTCTTGAGGGATCTGCAATACGTTGGACCTGCTCTCCTGGATGATCTTGACCGTGGCGCTCATCCCTGAACGAAAGACCTCGGGAATATAACGCGGTTTAAGATCGACCTGATATAAGGTTACATTACTGATGACCGTCGATTCAAAGTCGATACGATCAACAGTTGCTTTAACCTTGATCTCCGGATAGGCATCCAGAGAGATCTCCGCGGTCTGGCCGAGCTTGACCTTGCCGATATCGGTCTCATCGACCTGGGCCTTGATGATCAGGCGGTCGGAGATGGTGAGCACTGCGGTGGAAGATAGAATGCTTTGTCCGGGCTCGACCGCGCGCACAATAACTTCGCCCGCTATCGGCGAAACCAGCGGGATCGGCTTATAAACTTCTTCCCAGTAGGCGACGGACTCTTTGCCTTTGGCTAAAGCAGAATCCAGCAAAGCGGCACGTTCCGCAGAGCTGATCCAGGCCAGGATCTGACCTGCTCTGACCATCTGGCCTTCGTTGACCAGGATCTTTTCCATCCGGCCGTTCAAAGGCGGCTTGATCTCGATGCGCTTCTGGGGTTGGACCACGCCGGTCGTGGAAACGACAACGGAAATATCTTTAGTCTCCGGTTTGAGCTCGCGGAATTTTTCCGCAACGCTGGTCGCGGCCGACTTGGAGGAATAATACCACCAGGCACCGCCGGCGATAGCTAATACGATCAGAAATACTATGAACTTACTTTTCAAGAGCTCCTCCTTGGACTTGTATAAAATTCGCTTCAGCTAACAAAGCGCTGGACTGGCTGTTGAGCAAAGCCTTTTGGGAATCGATCAGGCCATCCTCAATGATCGTCCAATCATCAAAACTTACCAACCCGTTCGTGTATTGGGAATCGGCGATCTTGGCTCTGACCTCGGAGGCTTGCAGATATTGTTTTTGTACTTCGATCTGATCCAGAGAATTCTGCAGGTTGTTCCAGGCCGATGCCAGATCAAGGGCAAGTTGCCGTCTTGAACTTTCGGCATCATAGCCTAGTTGTTCGATCACCGAAATCGCTTTATCAACATTTCCGCTGCGTTTGCCGGCATCCCATAAGGTTAAGGAAAGGGACAGGCTTGCCGACCAATTTGTCGCTGAGTTGCGGTCATGCGAACCGCCAAATTGGCCGCTGGCACCAGCGGTCAAACTTGGCCAATTATCGCTCTGGGCAGCTCTCAGAGATAAAGCAGCAGACTCCTGCTGGAGCTCAAGATTCTTGATCGAGGGGTGTTCACTGGCTAAAAATTCCAGATCAGGCGAGTAATTTACTATGACCTGCAGATCGCCGGTCACCACGAGCGACATATTGTCTTTTTTATTTAATTCTAAACTCAAGGCCTTTTGGCTGTATTGCAAAGTGCGCTTTAACTGTTTGAGGTCAGACTGGGCCTGAAATAGTTTAGCTTTGGCCGTCAGATACGCGCCGTAATGCTCTTTACCGGCTTCATATAAAAGTTCGACCAGCTTCAGATTCTGCTCGCGCCGTCCGGCGATGATCTCGGACATTTTTAATAGTTCTTGATTCTTCAATAGATCAATAAAAGCTTTTCTAAGCCTCAGACGCACCTGGGCCGAAGCGAGCGCAGCATTATAACCGGAGGCTATCGTATCGTTCTCAGCTTTTTGAATATCCAGAGAGGTCTTGAAGCCGTCAAAAAGCAGCTGACGCGCTGACACTCCAAGGGAATAATTAGCACCGTCATCAAGACTGCCGCCTAAAGACACCTGTGGTAACTGGCCGCTGCGTAAAATATTCTCGCTATACCCAGCCTGTTTGACCTTCTCCTGGGCAGAGAGCAAGTTGGGCTGCTGTCTGGCGGCTTCGCTGGCAATTTCTTGCCAGGTATAGACCTGAGCTTCCCCAGCGGCGAAGACCGCCGCAGAGGAAAGCAACAGGAGCAGAGCAATAAATAAAATTAAAGTCCGGCGCATTAGAGCTTAGTCGTCCCCTCTTCTGTTCATCCCGCCCTGAAATTCGCGTTCCTGAAGTTTAGACTTCTGTTCTGGTGTTAACAGTTTGTGCAGTTTGATCATATTGTGGACCCGAAGTCTTTCGAGTTCGGTCTTGATCAGGCCTATTTCATTGATCAAGGTATCGATCTTGGCTTCATCTACCGGTTCCTTGCGCATTTCCGCTCTCATATCCAGATTTTTCTCCTGGACCTTGCCGCGTAGTCCGATCATTTTCTTTTCCGAATCCAGACGGATCTCTTCACTGGCCTTGACCTGCTCTTTGGTCAGCCCCATTTCCTTGAACATCTTCTGGCGCATCTGGCTATCCGGGCCTTTTTTGCCCTGACCTTGCCCTTGCCAGGGAGCCGAGGCATAGAGGGAGCTGGCAGCCAAGACAGTTATGATCAGCATTAAGGCTATGTGTTTCTTGTTCATTATATAACTCCTTTATCTTAAATATAGCCCCGTCATTGCGAGGAGGCATCCGACAAAGCAATCTCTTTAACAAATCACTTCCCGAGATTGCTTCGTCGTCCGGATGCCAGACTCCTCGCAATGACGGAGGTCATGCTTTTGCTAGACTAGTAATAGAAGGAACTATCACCTCCATTTGTCGTCTCGTCTCCGTTCGTCTGGGCAATATCGTATATTCCGCTGACCTGGTTGTAGACAAAATCCGCGGTCCGTAATTTTGTTTCATAATTGAACAGTATCCCGCCGCTGATCATGATCATGACCAGAGCCAGGCTGATACTGGTCTGCAGCCAGTTGAGATGGAACATGCCCCAGTGCACTATTGGTTCGGCCGACAAACTCCGGATGTTGTGCTCTATCCTGTCCCACAGAAAGGGGGGAAGCGGATGTACCGGCGCGCTCTTCAGTATTTTCTTTAATTCATCATCTGATAATCGTTCCGCCGTTCTCATCTTTGCTCCCTCCTTTTTAAATAGTGTTCCTTCATCGTTTTCCTGGCCCGATTAAGGTTCGAGCGTACCGTGCCTAGCTTGATCTTGAGGATCTTCGAGATCTCTTCATAAGAGAAGTCCTCGATATCCTTTAACACTACGCAGCTGCGCTGTAACGGATTCAATACCTTTAACAACTGTTCCGCGGCGTTATCATCCTTGAGCACATGCTCTTGTTCCAGTTTCGGTTCCCGGGCAAAGAGCTGGAACAAGTTCGTTCTTTGCTTTTCCTTGCGCAGGTGGTTCATGGCCACCGACA
>JBAZXJ010000124.1:0-5218 GCA_041659865.1 Candidatus Margulisiibacteriota bacterium
TATTAAGTCTATCAAAGATATTCAGCCCGTGTCAAAAGTCGGACTGTCCGCCTTTCGAGCTCTTTCGACTGGCTGACTGGCGACTAGTTGACTGGACAACTAATACGTCGTCAGCCCCAGAAAATGGATCTCCGTGGTCACCGCCATGGCCGGATCCGTGCTCAGACGCAGGCTGCTGCCGCTGATATTCAAATTAAAAAAATTATAAACAGCGTTGAGCAAGGTATAAAAACCATTCCCTGATTTTTCCAGATAAGCCTTGTAATACTGCTGGTCCGCCGCGCCGTGTCCGGTTACCAGGTAAATACCATTTGGAATGGTGCTCAAGTCCAGGATCGAGGTCGTGGTCGCCAGCCCGTAGGTGGTCTGGGGGATCTCGTAGGAATAGATCTGGGCAGTCTTGATCGAGCCGGAGACCACGAGCTGTTCGGACGGGGTCGTGATCCCGAGGCCGATATAGCCGTTGTTCAGAACGGTCAACGCGGTCGTTTGGCCGGAGTTACCGACTTTGATCTGGACGTTCGGTGAAGCCGCATTATTTCCTGCGGCCGCCGCATTGCCTTGTAATACCAGCGTACCATTGGCTGCAGTCGAGCCGATCAGGTTCTGACTGGCAGACCGGCCGGCTAATAAAGCGTACTGGGGATGATCGTCAGAGCCCAGACCGCTAAGCGCGCTATGGGCCGGGGCCACATAAGTCCCCGCGGGCAGATTGGTGACCATGCGGTAGTCAACTGTTTCCTGGTATAGCTCATTGGTGCCGCTGCACCGTAAGATCACTCGGTAAAGCAGTTTCATTTCCTGGAACGGCAGAGCGTTCAAGGTCAATCCTTGATAGGTATTATTATTTTGGGCATTGACCAGCGAAGTATCCTGGCGCTGGCCGGCCAGGGCATAGATCGGAGCGGAAGGATCGTTGGCGGCAAAGATCCAGTAAGCGACATAATTACCGCTCGTGACGTTCGTGGCTGTTCCGTTGAGGTCATAGCGGATGATCCCGCCGCTTTCCAGATAATAGGTGGACTGGGGAGCGGTATAGGTAAAGTTCGCCCCATTGCGATAGGGCACGCGGCAAGTGGTCTGCGCAGTGATAGAATTCAAAATATCCGCATCATAGAAAGACCCGGCGGAAACGCTGAAGTTCGGCGGGGAGCTGAAGGTCCCGGCGAGACCAGAGCTGAAACGCGGACCGACCGTATCGTTGAGATACTGTTTGGTCATGCCGTCCATGACCACACCGTGCCTTTCCTCGCCGATCACTCCGGTCGTGCCATCCCAATGGACCGTGGCGATCTGAATAGAACCATCGTTCGATCTCCAGTTAGCTGAAGCTGTATTTTCACTTAGGACCTGCGTATCCTTGTCATAGTATATAAAATGCTGGCCGATAGTATTGGCAATCGTGATGATCTCCGTACTCTTGGTATAGACCCTGCCCCGACTGTAGACCCTGAAATTGGTCCCGGTGATCGTGAATTGCCGTGATCCGCTGTTAAAGGCCAGCGTGGTATCGGTACGGTTCGGGAAGCCCGTGGGCTCCTGGGTCAAGTTGTCAGGATTAAGCAGATAACGTTCAGGGGTAGAATCTGTGTAATAAAGATAGGTCCCGTCGTTCTCCACTGCTCCGGAGCGTTTGTTGGTCAGCACGTTGCCAGTAGAGATGATCAGCGCGGCATTGCTGGATGTACCAGCCGCCAATTGCAGCCTGGCCATGGGCAAGGTAGTGCCGATACCAACATTGCCGTTAGCGGAAACGAAGACCGACTGAACCCCTCCCATGCTCAAGCCGCTAGCCAGAAGGGCATAGCCAACGCTGTTGATCTTGGTCCGTGGCAGCAACGTTTCAGTATCGATCATCACTTCGAGATAAGCATTGTCACCAATAAATACATTTGGAGTTATGGGATTATTCACGTCCCCCAGGAACACTTTATATATGCCCTGGTTAACCACGACATCCATGTTCGGCGTTGACCATAGCGCAGAACCTCCGGTTTCCGCGTTGTAGATAGCAAAGCTCATTGGCAAGGTGGCATTTACGACCGCACCGTTCTGTAGCAGGCGGCCGGAATAGGTCAATTGATAAGGCACGGCCAGAGCTGCTATCGTAATTAACGATAGCAGTGCCATCCCTATAAGTGTATTCTTTAACATATGTTCCTCCTGTTTATATTTTAGATTTTAGAATTTGGGTTTTAGATCGATAGGATCATTCGATCGTCTTAATTCCAAAATCTAAAATCCAAACTCCAAAATCAATACGTCGTCGCTCCCAGCAAATGGATCTTGGTGTTGACCGCCAATGCTGGGGCAGTGATCAGTCGCAGGTTACTGCCGCTGATATCCAGTCTGAAATAATTATATAAGGCATCGATCAAGGTGTAAGTACCTCCACCTGACTTATCTAGGTAAGCCTGGTAATACTGCTCGTCCGTCACACCATGTCCGGTAACCAGGTATAATCCATTGGGGATGGTCGCCAGGTTCAGGATATTTGTCGTGGTCCCCAGGCTGTAGGTGTTCTGCGTGATCTCGTAGGCATAAAACTGGGTAGCCACGATCGAACCGGTCACCACGAGCCGTTCGGATGGGGTCGGAGTTCCGAGCCCTATATTCCCGTTATTCAGAACGGTCAGCGCGGTCGTTTGTCCGGCGTTGCCAGCTTTGATCTGGACATTCGGCGAAGCCGCGGTATTACCTGCAACAGCCGCATTGCCTCTAAGAACTAGGGTGCCGTTGACCGTGGCCGCGCCGATCAGATTCTGGTCCGTGGACCGGCCGCTCAATAAAACGTATTGACCGTGGTCGTCAGCGGACAAGCCGCTCATCAGGCCATGAGCTGTGGCTAAATAAGTTCCCGCAGGCACATTGACCACCAAGCGGTTATCCACTGCTTCCTGAAAGGTCTCGTTACTGCCGCTGCGTTGGAGGATCACCCTGTAGAGTAGTTTCATTTCCTGGAACGGCAGACCGATCAAGCTAAGGCTTTCATAGGTATTATTATTTTGGGCATTGGCCAGCGAAGTATCCTGGCGCTGGCCGGCCAGGGCATAGATAGGCGTGGCAGGGTCGTTAGAGGCAAAGATCCAGTAAGCGACATAATTACCATTCGTAACGTTCGTAGGCGTTCCGTTCAGATCGTATTGGACAGTGCCGCCACTTTCCAGATAATAGGTAGATTGGGGCGCGGTATAGGTAAAGACTGTCCCGCTGCGATAGAGAACGCGGCAAGTGGTTTGGGCTGAAGCCCAAGAATGTTCAATATCTTCATCATTGAAGGACCCGGCAGCGATACTGAAAGCAGGCGGGGAGCTGAAGCTACCGGCCATCCCGGAGTTATAGCGCGAGCCGACCGTAGAATGAAGAAAGGCATGGGTCTGTCCGTCCATGGCCACGCCATGCCGCTCTTCACCGATCAACCCGGTCGTACCATCCCAATAGACCGTGGCGATCATGACCGTCCCATCGTTCGTTCGCCAGGGAAGAGTACTTTCGCTTAAGGCCAAGGTAGCCTTGTCGTAGTAAATAAAATGAATGCCGACGGTGTTGGCGATGGTTATGATCTCCGTATTTTTGGTGTAGACCCGGCCTTTGCTATAAACCTGAAAATTGGTGCCGGTTATCGTGAATTGCCGGGATCCGCTGTTGAAAGCAAGGGTGGTATCGGTACGGTTGTGAAAACCGGTCGGCTCCTGGGTCAGGTTGCCTTTATTCAGCAAATGACGTTCCGGTATTGGATCGGTGTAATAAAGATAAGTGCCATCGTTCTCGATAGCCCCGGAAAATGTATTGGTCAGCAGATTACCGCTAGGAATTATCAGTGCGGCGTTACTTGACGTGCCCGGCGCCAAATGCAGATTGGCCAAGGGTAGCGCTACCCCGATACCAACATTGCCGCTGATCGAAACGGCGACCGTATTGCCGCCTCCGGCGCTCAGCCCGCCCGCCTGCATGGCATAAGCAACGCTGGTGATCTTGGTCCGGGGAACAAGCGTTTCCACACCTATGGTCATTTCCAGCCAGGTATTGTCGCCAGAAAGAACGTTAGGGCTGACTGGAGCCAACACGATACTGTAGCTTCCATGGTACACTTCAACGCTGATATTATTAGTCGACCAGAGCAGATTCCCGGTCGTAGCCGCATCCCAGAGCTTGAAGGTCATGGTCAATGGTTCGTTGACCAAGGCGCCGTTCTGCAAGATACGGCCCGAAGCATCAAGTTGAACAGGCACTGCATAAGCCGACAGGTATAAAGTTACCAGGAGCAGGATACTTAAAGTTAGTGTTTTCATGATAGCGTCCAATATGTTTATTATCCCTAATTAACGTGAATGTTGCAACCATTATCCCTCCCCCCCCTTTCTACCTGGCTAACTGGCAACTGGCCAACCAACTGAACTTGACCCCCCTTTCCCCCTTCCGTTACACTGTCCCCATGCCAGCAACGATCTATACCGACGGCGGCGCCAGAGGCAACCCCGGACCAGCAGGAATAGGCGCGGTCCTTAAAGGCCGCGGAGAAACCTTGCATTTTAAGGAATATATCGGTGAAACGACCAACAACGTCGCCGAATATAAAGCCTTGATCAAAGGACTGACCCAGGCGCTAAAGCATGAATACAAGGAAGTTACCGCTTATCTGGACAGTGAACTGATAGTGAAGCAGATCAAGGGTGAATATAAAGTAAAACAGCCTCATCTTATCCCGTTATATGCCGAATGCCGGGACCTGATCTCAATCTTGCACAAATTCTCTATCCATCACATCCGACGGGAACTGAACAAGGAAGCGGACAAGCTGGTCAATCTGGCCATCGATGAACACTTGGGAAAATAACATGATCATCGCTATCGTTGAAGATGAACAGGACATTAGCGAACTGGTCGCCTTGCATTTGGGCAAGGCCGGTTACCATACCGTAGAACATTGTGATCCCCATTCTTTTTTAGACTCACTGACCAAGACCCTGCCTGACCTGGTGATCTTGGACCTGATGTTGCCTGATATGGATGGCCTGGAAATATGCAAACTTCTCAAGAAAGATCCAAAACTTGCCTTTATCCCCGTGATCATGCTGACAGCCAGGGCCGAGGAGACGGACAAGATCTTGGGCCTGGAATTAGGCGCAGATGACTATATCACCAAGCCTTTTTCCCCGCGAGAACTCGTGGCCAGAGTTAGATCAGTCCTGCGTCGTTCTGAAACAAAGCAGCAGGA
>JBAZXJ010000125.1:0-5203 GCA_041659865.1 Candidatus Margulisiibacteriota bacterium
ACCTGGGCTGTATCGCCGAGAACTTGCACAAAACAATATTGAGGAAACAAGGTCCCTTCCGGATCATGCAGATCAGGAAATAACCGATCAAGCAGATCAGGCCCCGGCCGTAGCTGACAATGATCCTGAAGATCTTTTTGGTCAAACCACGGCAGAACCAGCGGAACCGCCAAAAGCTGCAGAGGAAGAGGTCAGTACCGAAGAAGATGATATTTTCAAAGGCTTAGACCTCGATGAAGATGAGGAGGAATTTGTTTGGGATGAGGAAGAAGATAAAACCAAGGAAGGGGATAATAAAAATGGATGAGCTGATCTCAAAAACTCCTAAAAAGAGGAGCAAAAAGGTGCTCGATGCTGGCGAGGTTTCTCTGCAAGAAGGAGTCGGCCAGTTAAAGGAGAAGGACGATATGGTCGCGATCGGTGGGGTAAGTTTTCCGGAATTGGACGCTTCGCTGACCGGTGAATCCTTCAATAAAGGCATGTTCGCCCAGATCCCGATCAAGGTTTCAGTTGAACTAGGGCAGACGAAATTAAGCCTGCAGGAGGTTTTGGAACTTAAAGAGGGTTCGATAATCGAACTGGACCGTCTGGCTGGTGAACCTTTGGATCTGGTCGTTAATGGCCAGCTGATCGCCAGAGGAGAAGTAGTGGCTATTGATGATAACTACGGTTTGAGGATAACGGAAGTACTGGCTAAAAAATAACCCATGAAGTTAGATAAGGATAACCTGAAAAAAATTGGCGTGCTGAGCTTAGCAGTTGTGGCTCTATTGTCCATGATGCTGATCAGCAATCCGGTCAGGGACAATATCTATTTTTCTGTATTGAAGATGTTTTTTGTTCTGGTCTTAATGGCTGGGGTAGCCTATTATGTCCTTAAATATGCCAATGGCGGCGCGCCAAAGATCTTCAAGCCATCTCTGAAAATACTGGAAAAGATCGGCCTGGAAGCAGGCGTTGCCGTATATGTGCTGGAAAAAGATGAACAAAGATGGTTAATTGGGGTCGGCAATAAACAGATAAGTTTATTAGATCATCTGGATCCTCTTGAAACGGACTTTGCTGATATTCTGGACAAGGCAAAGAACAGATCAACAAAGAAGAAGAAGCAAGGGCCAGCGTCGTGAAAAGATCCTTAATAAAGTTCCTGTTATTTGTATTAATTGCTGCTATCGCCTTGCCTTTAATTGCAGCACCTGCTGCGCCCCTGAACCTTGATGTTACCAAGGTAGTTAACTCGGTAAATTTCAGCAATACGATAAACTTGATGCTGGCACTGGCCATGATCTCGCTTATCCCTTTCTTTCTTATCTCAATGACCTCGTTTATCCGGGTAGTGATCGTTCTGGGCATGATCCGTACTGCTGTAGGTACCCAGCAAGTCCCCCCAACTCCGGTCATTATCAGTCTGGGGCTGTTCATGACCATGTTCATCATGGCGCCGGTCTGGAACGAGATACAGCTTACTGCCTTGACCCCTTATAACCAGGGCAAGATAAGTCAGGCGGTAATGTGGCAAAAAGCTGAACTTCCTATCAAACAATTCATGTTGAATCAGACCAGGGAAAAAGAGCTGGCAATGTTCGTAGAGTTCTCTCAGCTAGGTGAGGTTAGTGATTCCAAAGATATTCCGTTATACGTGATAATTCCTGCTTTTGCGATCAGCGAGCTGAAAACTGCTTTCCAAATGGGATTCTTGATCTATATCCCATTTATGGTGATAGATATGATCGTTGCAAATATCTTGCTGTCTTTGGGTATGTTCATGCTATCTCCGGTCATGATCTCACTGCCTTTTAAATTATTATTGTTCGTTCTGGCCGACGGCTGGTATTTAATAACGAGGGGCTTGCTAACTAGTTTTGGAACGCTATCTTAGTGGATAGTAGACAGAATAAATAACTTCTTACTCCTGTGTTTTGACCTCTGTTCTTATCTAATATTAAGAAGGGAGTTGTTGCTAAATGTCCAAGATAGAACTACCCCAAAAGAAGATCTTCATCATCTCCGCGATTTTGGGAGCGCTAGTTGCTCTGGGCGGATTGATCTTCTTTTTTGCCAAAAAGAATAAGAAGAGCTAGTGACCTAAATGATCAAGCTGGCCTTTTTTGATGCTAAACCTTGCGATATCAGATCCTTTAATTTTTAGTTAACTATTGATCTACGGATCAAGACCAACGAGTCTGCGAAAATAATGAAATTTCCCAGAAACAGTTGCGATATAATTAGTGGTGTGCAGCAGATCACGGCAGAAATAAGGATAAATTATGCTTTACAAAGTAATCAGCCTGAGAGATGAATTGACCACTAGGCCTGCCGATCAAGGGGTCTTGGCTCGGGTCGTTGAACTATATTATCTTTTCAGGATAGATCATATAGTGCCAGATAGGGTTATAGAATATTATTCTTCGATCGTGTCTCCAACAGAGAATATAACAATGCGGGCGCTCGAAAAGTGTTCTGCTCAGAGGATCCTGGAGCTATTCTCTAAACTATCAGCTCCGACGGAACAGATGTCAATGCTCGCTCTCAAACGTTACCTGGGTGATACTTGTTCTGACCAAGTAGAATTAATGGTCAGAACAACTTGCGAAATGATCGCCGGAAAGTTAGCGCACTGTGGTATTCAAGTCGTCCCAGAGTTACAATATATGATCAGAGTGGATCAAATGATCAGGATGCTGCGAGCTGCTGTTCTTTTGGCTGGTCAACTTGATCAGCATGAGTTTGCCCCGCAAATAATATGTGGGGTCAGGACGGTCATTGACCACGGATTTGATAAATTCGGTATTTTCGAGGATTATTCTCGTGAAGAAGAGTATTCGGAAACAAATCCTGATAAGGCAATGTTTTGGCGTAAATATGTAACGGCAAAAACGAATTTTATTGAACAGTACTCTGCCTATTTATTAACTAACTAAAAACAACTAGCTAACTGGCAATTAAATGCCGTCTTGTCCAAAACCTCCAAGTCAATTAAACTGAATACCTTATGGATTATATCTCTTTATACCGACGCTACCGCCCACAGGATTTTAAGGATGTCAGCGGACAGGTCCATGTGGTACAGACCCTGCAGAATGCCGTGGCCAATGACCGGCTAGCCCATGCCTATATTTTCTCCGGTCCCCGCGGTACCGGCAAGACCAGTATGGCCAGGATCCTGGCCAAGACCTTGAACTGCCGGAAGGCTAATAAGCAAAACCCCTGTAATGAATGTGACCTTTGCATAGCTATAACCGAAGGGAACTCGATCGATATTATGGAGATTGATGCGGCCTCTAACCGCGGTATAGATGATATCCGCCAGTTGCGTGAAAGAGTAAACTTTGCTCCTGTCGAAGGTCCCTACAAGGTCTATATCATCGATGAAGTTCATATGTTAAGTAATGATGCGTTCAATGCCCTGTTGAAAACGCTGGAAGAGCCTCCCAAACATGTGATCTTTGTTCTGGCTACGACCGAACCTCAAAAGATCCCAGAAACCATATTATCGCGCTGCCAGCGCCTGGACTTTGGTCGACTGAGCTTAGAGGATATCAGGGCCAGGCTAAAATTCATCGCCAAAAGCGAGGATATTGAGGTTGAGGATAAGGTCTTAACAACAATAGCCAGGGATGCTGAAGGCGGTCTGCGCGATGCGATCTCACTCTTTGACCAGATCTTTTCCTTTGCCGGCAAAAAGATCGGCATGAAAGACCTGATAACTGTAATTGGCACTGCTGAAACAGATAGCCTCTTTACGCTGGCGGACAACATTATCAGCAAGGATACGACCTCTGCTTTACAATTGATCGCTAATTTTATTGAAGAAGGCAAGAATATTCAGCAAATAGTCAGGGATCTGCTTGGCCATTTTCGCTATTTGCTTTTTGCGGCTATCAAGAGTGAATCCGTGATCGATCTGCCCGAAGAACATATCGATCGGCTTAAGGAACAAGCAAAACGCTTGCCTCTGGGTGAGATCAAGGCAGTGATCGGCGTTTTGTCCAGGGTCGAACTCCAGATGCGCTGGCATCCGGACAGCAGGTTGCTGTTAGAGATAGCGATGGTGGAGTTGACGGAGAGTACCAAGAACACAGGAATACAAGAATACAAGGATACAAGAATACAGGAAGAAAAGAAGTCAGGATCCAATACAAAAAGAACAGAACCCGTAGAGGCGGCCCCCAGTGGCCGCCTGAAGGCTGAGCAGGTCGTCGATACAAAGCCAGAAAATAGATCCGTGCTGCCAGCGGTTCACAAAGTCGCCTTGGTCGAAGTCCAGGCTGCCCCCGTTGCTGCGCCACAGCAGGACGCTGCGGTCCCGACCGGTTCCGCCCCCAGCCTTGCCGATATCAAACACAAGTGGGCCATGGTCCTGAACAATATCAAGAATAAAAAGATGACTACATATATGTTGATCTGCGAAGGTGAGCCTGTAGCCTTGAACGACGATATATTAATGATCGGGTTTAAACAGGGTTATTCCTGGCATAAAGAAAAGTTAAAGGGCGAAGAGAATGAAAGAGTGGTATTGTCCGTACTTAAGGATGTTTTTGGCCAGCAGTTCAAGGTTGAAACTACTGTGGATACAGGTAATACAAATCAAGCCCAGGGAGCGGTCGGGACCGATAGTATGCATAAAAAAGCCTTGGACCTGTTCGGGGGGAAAGTCGTACAGCAATAAGAACAGTAGCCAGTATTCAGTAGGGGCGGATCTGTGTATCAGCCCAAGTAAATAGCAAACATCAGAAGTAAAGAATAAATGGATTAAAGAAGTATAATCACAAACATAGTTGAGGACCTTTGTGTCCACATTGAAAAATAAACAGGAGGATATATTATGTTCGGAGATGTCGGCAAAATGATGAAGCAGGTAAATGAAATGAAGGCCAGTATGAAAGCGGCCCAGAAAGAATTACAGGATCTTATTCTGGATGGTCATAACCGGGACAAGAAGATCCGGATCAAGATCAATGGCGAAATGGAAATAAAAGAGATCAAGATCGATGAGGATCTGTTAAAAGTTCAGACCGAGGAGTTTGAAAGGGAAATGCTGGCGGCTGTGCGCGATTCTATAAGCAAGGCCAAAAAAGCCGCAGCGGATAAATTAGGCAAGATAACCGGCGGCCTTAACCTGCCAGGTATGTAAAGTGTTACTATATCCGGAACCTTTAGCTGAGCTTATTACTGAATTCCAGAAAATGCCCACCATTGGCCA
>JBAZXJ010000126.1:0-2364 GCA_041659865.1 Candidatus Margulisiibacteriota bacterium
GACCGTTCTCCGCCTTGAGATGTCTCTTGTAACGGAAATCATAAAGGGTCTGAAGTTTAGGTTCGGCGCAAAAATAGATACTTCCCCCATGGCCGCCATCACCACCGTTAGGCCCCCCCTTGGGAATGAATTTCTCCCGACGGAAGCTTAGGCAGCCGCTGCCGCCATTGCCTGCTTTTAGATATATTTTCGCTTTATCTACGAACATCTTTTCTCCTGATAAATTGCCGTTAAAACATACAGGGACAGGTCTAAAACCTGTCCCTGCAATTATATATAATTGGTTATTCCGCCGGTTACGCTGCCGCCGGATACACGCTGATCTGGCGAACTTTTTTCTTGGGATATTCGTATTTTACGATACCGTCTATTTTGGAAAATATACTAAAGTCGCTGCCCTGACCGACATTACGACCGGGTTTGAATTCAGAACCTCTTTGCCTGACGATAATACCGCCGGCTTTAACTTTTTGGTCACCGTAGACTTTTACGCCAAGATATTGGGCGTTACTGTCTCTTCCGTTACGGGTACTACCCTTGCCTTTTTTATGTGCCATTGTTCTCTCCTCTTTTTACTTGACCGCTATTTCATCGATCTGCAGCCTGGTCAGCGGTTGGCGATGGCCGGTCTTTCTTCTATAACCGGTCTTGCGCTTGTACTTAAAGATAACTACTTTCTTGTCTTTATCCTGGGCCAGGACGGTAGCCTTGACCTTGGCTCCGGCTACAAATGGCTGGCCGACCTGGATATTATCTTTACCGTCGGAAACCAGCAGAACCTCATCAAAGCTAAAGGTTTTACCAGCTTCCAGAGGCAATTTTTCAACTTCGATTATGGCACCTTTTTCAACTCTGTATTGTTTGGCACCGGTCATGATCACAGCGTACATAAAAGTTCTCCTTTATTCTGTCAACAAACAGCATAACTTTCTAACACTTTTAGGCTTGTATTGTCAATGCTTAGAAGACTTCTTCGAAGAGGGCCTTGGAACGCTCCCAGAGGCTTTCATTTTTAGGCTGGATCCTTACCGGGGAAATGACCTGGGTTATAAAACCGCTTCTTTTAGTGATAATATCTGGTTCACTCATCGGATTTAGGTCAAGTTTATCTTCTAGCTCAGTTTGCCAGGCTAAAGAACTGACCGGAAGCTCATCATCCATTACCGGCAAGGGCTCGAATACCTGCTGTTCTGCCGCAGCAATGATCCTCGACTCTACTATGGCCGGCGCCTGGGCAAGCAGGACGTTCCTGATCCGCTGGTCACTTAAGGCATAAGCCAATAGCCCGACAGGGCCAGCCTCCCATTCCGCCCCAACCGTCAGTTTACATTCCGGTACCGGATGATGCCGAAAGATATATTGGCCGCCTAACACAGAACGCGCTTCCTCGATAAACCCTCTGGTCCTGCTCATGCCTCCGGTCAAAACCACCAGGTCGTTATGGTCCAGCTTATAAGGCTCCAGCTGTTTTTTGATCAGAATAAAGACTTCTTTTAACCTGGCCTGGATGATCTCTGCCAGGAATTTATTATCCTCGCTTAAGTCGATCACATCCTGTTCCATTGAATACCTGATCTTGATACCTTCAGCTTCCCGGGCTTCCTTGTTCAGGCCAAAGGCAATATCGTTGGTGATATGCCTGCCGCCGATCGGAACTTCGAACAAGCGCTGGCAAACACCATTTTGAAAAAAAGCTCCTTTGACATAACTGCGCCCTGAATCCAGCAGCAAGGCCTTCTGTTTTTTGTCTTCATTCTTTAACAATATCTTGGACATAGCCAGAGCATCTGGCAGCATCCCGAGAAGTTTTACGTTGAGACGCTCCGCTAACTGAAGAAAAGGTTTGATCTTGTCCTGATGCTCCAGGTCAATTTCTTCAGGGGTCAATAGTCCCTGTCCGCAAAAATCATAAGGAATATCCTTGAGCTTAACGTTGAGGACCAGGTATTGGATGGACACATTGGAAAAATAGCAGATCCGGGCGATGGTCTGCTTGATATCGGTCAAGGCTTGTTCAAAATTTATGATCCGGCCGTTCTTGAAACCGGTAGGATGGTTATTGGCCCCGACGCTTAGGATATGGATGCCTTCCAGGTCCAGGGTCCCGACGACTCCGGCTATTTTGCCGCTGCCTATATCTAAAGCCAGCACACCTTTGCTGATCTCTCCTGCCATTTAAAGACCCTCCCAGCCCGTGCCGGTATTGCCGGTCACTTTTTGTCCGACTTTGGCACTATTATACTTTATCACCACGTTCTCTGGGAACCGCAGGTCTACATATTCTATCTGATCATAGCGATTCTGAATGATCGGGAAGAGCGGCCGGAGTATCTTGATCTTCTTGTCCATGGTATTTTGCGGCCC
>JBAZXJ010000126.1:2374-5141 GCA_041659865.1 Candidatus Margulisiibacteriota bacterium
CGGCCCCATATTGATGAGTACATCTTTCCAGAACAGGAGGACATTATTGGGATTGCGGTTATCCAGGACCGTTTCGCCTTCAGGCATGAATTGTTCAAGCTGTTCCTGGATGGTCAGAGGCATCTTGACGTTCTTGCTTGGCCTAAAGATCTGCTGAAAAGAAAAGATCATCAGGAACAGAACAGAGCCCAGGATCGCGGCAAGCACAACTCGGCTGATCTTTCTTCTGTTCTCCGCTAGCATTGTTTTGGCTCTTTTTTCTTTAATGCGGAAAGTAATATTCTTTCGACCAGGTCATCAAAGCTGATCCCTATCGCCTTGGCTTCTGCCGGCAGATCGCTTTGATCGGTCATCCCAGGCAGAGTATTTACATCGATAACATAGCCGTTTAAGTCTTTATCCAGCATAATATCCACCCGGGACACCCCTTCACAGCCCAGGGCGTGATGGGCACTCAAGGCCATTGCTTGCATGCGTGAAGTAACTTCTGGCGAAAGAGGCGCAGGCAGCAGGAACTCCGTTCCTCCGGGCGTATATTTAGCCTCAAAATCATAAAATTCCGACTTGGGTACCAGCTCCAGTATAGGCAGTACCTCGTCCTCAACGATACCGATGGTTATCTCACGGCCTTCGATCAATTTTTCCACCAGCACTTCTCCGTACTCACTGGTCGTCTCCGCGATGATCTTTTGGACCTCGGCCAGGGCGACATGATCCTTAAGCCTCGTTACACCAAGGCTTGAGCCTTCGCAAACGGGCTTGATGATCAGTGGGGGGATCAGATCCTGGCAATAAGGAGGAGTAGGGATACCAGTTACGCTGAATATTTGTTTCGCAACTTTCTTGTTCATGGCCAGAGCCGAAGCCAGTACGCCTGAACCGGTATACGGAATACCCATGACCTCCAGGAGACCTTGCAGACAGCCATCCTCGCCAAAACGGCCATGGGTAACCAAATAAGCTATGTCGAGATCTTTGGGGATATCCTGCAGAGCCGGGTCGATCTCAACTACCTGGTAACCCTTGCGACGCAAGGCAGCACTAACGTTCTTCCCTGAACGCAGGGACACTTCCCTTTCCCTTGATCTTCCACCCATTAACACCCCAACACGCATGGTCAGCTCAGCTCCTTGGCTTCTTCGGTTTGCTCTTTTAAACGCATTAATATTTCCTTGGCAATAGTATGGATATCCCCGGCGCCCAAAGTCAGGAAAATATCTCCTTCTTTTAAGATCTCCAGCGCCTTGTTACTGACCAGCTCCTTTTTAGGGACATAATAAGTTTTGGTACCGTTCTTCATCTCATTAAAAATACTCCGACCGCTAACCCCTCGGATCGGACTTTCTCCAGCGGCATAGATATCGGTAATAATGGCCACATCGGCATCATGGAATGCGGCAGCGAATTCTTTGGCCAAAAACATCGTCCTGGTATAACGATGAGGCTGAAAAACACAGATCACTCTTGACTTGAAGCCATTCTTGGCCGCATCCAGAGTAGCCTTGATCTCGCTAGGGTGATGGGCAAAATCGTCGATGACCGTAATTCCTTTTTCCTCACCGATCAGCTGAAAGCGCCGCTTCGTTCCCAAGAAAGACTGCAAAGCCGCTTGAGCCTGGGAGAACGATATCCCCAACTCTTCACCTAAAGCAATAACGGACAGGGCGTTCTCCAGATTATGCGCGCCTGGGATACTTAGTTCCAACCGGCCTAACTGCTTGTCGCCGTGAGAAACCAGGGCACTGCCGGTATATCTGTCCAGTTTGATATCCTCCATAAAATAGTCAGCTTCTCTGGTCGTACCATAAGTGATCATTTTAATATCCAGTTTTTCCGACTTGACCCTGCTGATCAATTTTTTACAGCTAAGGTTATCCTGATTTATGACCAACGTTGCCTTGGCTGGAAGTTTTTCGATCACCTGCCAGAAGAGCTTTTCGATACCGGCCAGATCCCCCAGATATTCCAGATGGTCTTCTTCGATATTGGTCACGACCAGCATATTCGGGTTCAAAAACAGGATCGAGCCGTCGGATTCATCGGCTTCGGTAACAAAATATCTGCCATCTCCGGACTGGGCATTGGTATTAAAGCCGTTGACGTCTCCCCCCACGGAGAAAGTCGGGTTCAGTTTGCACTGGTCAAGCAGAGTAGCGAACATGCCGGTTGTCGTTGTCTTGCCGTGCGTACCGCTTACGGCGATTTTAACCTCGTACTGGTCCATCAGCCAGGAAAGGGTCTCGGCACGCTTGATGATCGGCAGGTTCAATTCCTTGGCCGCGATCATTTCCGGATTATTATCCCAGATCGCTGTAGAGACGCTGACCACATCAACATATCTCAAATGGTCCTTGTTATGACCGATATAAACCTTGGCACCAAGGTCACGCAAACGGATCGTATTCACGGATTCTTTCACATCAGAGCCCGAGACCTTGTAGCCTTTAGCCAGCATGATCTTGGCGATCGCGCTCATCCCGCAGCCGCCGATGCCTAAAAAATGCACTAGATCGCTTTTTTTGATCTTTTCCATATTTCCTCGCAAGCTTCAGGCTTGGCTAGCTTCCTCATGTTTTGGGCCATGACCCCCAGTTTTTCTCTATCGAAATACAACGTTCTGATTATACTTTCCAGAGCTTGCGGCGACAAGCTATTTATTATGACCGCGGCCTTAGCCTGGGCATATTTTTCAGCATTAGCCTGCTGATGGTTCTCTGCGGCATAAGGATAAGGGATCAGTATCTCCGGGATCCCGCAAACGGCAAGT
>JBAZXJ010000127.1:0-5133 GCA_041659865.1 Candidatus Margulisiibacteriota bacterium
TCTGTGGTACGCTGTTCCCTTTTTCCGGACCTACGATGATCTTATAAAGCATTTTCTTCCTTTACGGCCGGGGGCTGATCCCCGAATTAGAGCTCAGGTTCAATTGGCGTTGTCTGAATTCCAGATCTATCCCTGTGGCTAGTTCCGGCTTGATGGTCCGAAGGAATTTCAATACTTCCACCCTTAGCTCAATGGGGCAATGGGTCAATTTGTCGGCCATGGACCTCACGGTTGCATCTTTCATATAGGTCAATATTCTTCCCAGGAACAGGCGTTTAAGTGTTTCATTCCGTGCGATCACATCCTTGATCGGGACATAGAGCAGAAACAGCTTCTGGTCGGCTGGACATTTATTGATCGCTTCTTCCACGATCATCGGATTGCGCATTTCAGCAGGGACCCGGGAAAGGAACTTGGGCAGATTTTCCGGCTTGCAGTTCTTCATCGCCAAAAAGATCAAAGCCGGGATCATGTATTTCTTTTCATCGGGGATCTTTTTGATCAGCCATTCTTCCATGACCTGTTCAGGGTTCTCAAGGGCTAAAGCCATATCGATCAGCTTTCTGGTCTCCAGCATTGCGGAGTAGATCTCAAAAAGTAGTTTGTCACGGTCTTTGCTCGGCCGTTTTTCGATCAGCTTCAGGGCGTTTTTAACGATATCCAGGTTCAGAAAGTGGTTGGGGATCTGTCTTAATAGCGTGGCAACTTCCCGCGGGTCGATCTTTTCCATGCAAAGCTTGGCCATTTCCGGCTGTTGCTTTCTTGGCACCTGTTCTTTCAGGACCGAAAAGATACTACTGCTGACCTTGCCTTCTTTGCTGGCCAACAGGATCATTCTGGCTACGTTAGCGTCTTCCCACAGGGAGTCAGGGAATTTCATGATCAGGCGGCCCTGATAGTCTTCAGGACATTTTTCCATCAGACGCTGGGCCAGTTCAGGAGTGAAGATCTCCGGTAAAGTTCCGCTGCATATCTCCATTATGCATTTGCCGTCGCCAGCGCAAGCTTCGAGGGCCTGCAGTCTCATTTCTGTCGTTTGCAAATGTGCTGGTAGAAAATAAGCCATCAGCTGATTGAAAGGTACGCTGATCTTTTGATATATATTATCGCCGGGCACTTGCTGGACAGTTAGTGCCGGTTCGTTCGTTAGGATCAGTTTATACTTTAACATTTAACTATGCCCCCCAAGGCTATATTAGTATCGGTAACCTCTGCGTTTTATTGCAGATATTATTGCGGTTCATGATATTGCATCTCTCTGGCCAATGGTTTATATATCTCCGGTTTTTTGTCTCTGAACAGGGTCATGATCTGATTTTTCAATTTGGCCGGACAACCTTCCAGGCGTCTGGCCATGGTCGGAACATCAGAATCCAGGCAAACATGAGCCAGCACTTTGGCCAAAAGACGGTTGTGCAAAGCATTGTTTTTGCCGACAACTTTTTCTAAGGCAAAAAACAACAGATAAAGCTTGTTAGGAGCACACTGGTCGATAGCTTTTTCCGCCACCAGATCCGTACGATAAACATCTTGGACACGAGCTATCATCTTGGGGATATGCCGTGGTTCACAGCGATCTATACCCAGACAGATCAGTACAGGCAACAAATAGTATTTATCAAGGGGCAGTGAACGGATCAAAAGTTCTATCTCTTCTTCAGGTTCTTTCATGGTCAATACCAGGTCGAAGAATTTTCCGGCATCCGTTATGGCCTTACGGGTTTCGGCCAGCAATCTCTGCCGGTCCTCGATCGGGCATTTATCCAGCTGCTTCATAGCGGTCCTGATCAGGTCCAGGTTAATGAATTCAGGAGGGATCTGTTTCAGCAATTCAGCTACACTTGATGGATCCGCTTTCTCCATACAAAGCTGAAGTAAGGGCTGTTGATCTTTCCTGTCTACTTTCTCCTTGATCAAAGAAACGTGATCACTGCCGACCTGGCCTTGTGGCGATTGTAAGAGGGCCAAGGTCACCAGTTCGGAGCCCATTCGCTCTTTAGGTAGTTCCAGAAGCAGGTTCGCTTTTTGGCCTTTTGGGCATTTGCTGATCAGCGCTTTAGCGAACATCGTTGAGAACAATTCCGCAGGTATACCGGAGCAGACCTCGGCCAGATCCTTGCTGTTCTGGCAGTATTCCACTGCCTGTTTGCGCATTTCTTCGGTCTGCAGACTTCCGGGCAGGAGGTGATAGAGAAGATAATTGAAGAAGCCCAGCGTATCCGAGTAAAAGGTCGGATCCGTTGGGCTTAGTTCTTTTTTACAGGCAATTATCTTTTTATTCATGGTTCGATCGCTAATATTATCGTTGTTATTGCTCGATTATTTCATTTTAATTGCAAAAAATCGCCGGTAGCTCCGATATTATTAAAGACATGCTGCACAAGATCATTGCTCATCAGGAATATTTAAGCTTGCTAACGCCGGAAGATCTGAGGCTGGTGCTGGAACAGCATTTGGCCCAAAGAGAGCTTCTGGCCGCAGCCCGTTTAGTCGAGAGGCTCAATGGCAGCGGAGCCCTGGTGCGCAGCGCTTTCGTGGACAGGCTGATGTTCCTCAAGAACGACCATTATTGTCCTTTTCCGGAAGGCACCCAGGACCCTGAACTTCGTAAGGACGATGACCCTTTGTTCCGCATCGGAGTAGCCCAGGCCCTGGGCTTGATGCACTGCAAGGATGAATTGTGGAGTATGAAAAATGATACAGATCCCGATGTCCGCCGGACTGTGGTCAAAGAACTGGCCGGACTTTGGGCCAGACCCCAGGTCCTTTCCATGGCAGGCGACGAGGATAGTTCGGTCCGGGCGCAGGTCGCGGAGTCGCTGACCCTGCTAAGTGACCGT
Source organism: Candidatus Margulisiibacteriota bacterium (assembly GCA_041659865.1). Lineage (GTDB taxonomy): Bacteria > Margulisbacteria > JBAZXJ01 > JBAZXJ01 > JBAZXJ01 > JBAZXJ01. The sequence goes on from JBAZXJ010000127.1 coordinate 2,841, forward strand.
ACTGCTTTGCGTAAAATGAGCCAGGACCACTCCTGGGAGGTGCGGCGCAACATAGCACTCGGCCTGATCCGGCTTGGTGATACGGAAGGCCTGGTCGCCATGATCAGGGACAAGCACCCTGAAGTAAGCAGGGTCGTGCATACCGCGCTGGCCAGGTTATGGGCGAATAAACTGGTCTTGCACAAGTATGCCAAAAAGATCCGGGAGCTTCTGCGTAACGGATCATGTAATATCAATGATCTGACGATCATCCATAAGTTGTCCAAAGACAAAGATTGGGAGATCCGCCGCGCCGCGGCAATTATTTTTTACCGGTTAAAAGAGATCAAGGGACTGGTCGCCATGAAAGGGGATCGTAATCACGAGGTCACTCTGATCGTAGAAGAGTGCATGCTGTCCTTGCTGTCTAAAGGTGAATACTTGTGATCTTGCCGACCAGTTCTTTATTTCCTTTGGTCTTTACCCGTAAATAATTAACCGTCAAACCGTTCAATTTTCCAGTTTTACTTTCATAACTTTCCCAAAGCACTTCCAATTTTTGTCCAAGGAATTTATCGTGATATTTTTGCTCCAGTTCACTATCGATCTTTTGTAAGATGTCCATGCGCTTCTGTTTGGTTGTTTCATTTATCTGTTCTGGCATTTTAGCGGCTGCAGTACCTGATCGCGCTGAATATTTAAAGATATGCACCTTGGCAAAGTTCTGCTGTCTGATAAATTCACAGCATTTAGCAAAGTCTGCTTCAGTCTCTCCAGGGAAGCCAACGATCACGTCTGTCGTGACAGCGGCCAGAGGGAAACGTTCGTAGATGCTGGCGATCAGCTCGTGATACTTTTCGAGAGAGTAGGGGCGTTGCATATTCTTTAGTACGTTAGCGCTGCCGCTTTGTAGGGGAATATGAAAGTGTTTGCATACCTTTGGTTCGGTCTCGATCGTCTTCAGCAGTTCTTCAGTCCAGTATTGCGGTTCGACGGAGCTAAGACGCATTCTCAGCAGGCTGGGGAGCTTGCACAGTGCTCGCACTGCTTCAGCCAGCGACGGCTGATAGGTCCCAAGGTTTATCCCCGTGAGCACGATCTCCTTGGCGCCTTCTTCCTTGATCATCTTTTCCGCCTCGCGGATCGCTTCAGCAAGCGGCTTGCTCCAGCATTTACCCCGGGCCATTGGGATAATGCAATAAGCGCAGAACTGCTCACAGCCGGTTTGTAGGATGAGGAAGCGGCGGACCCTTTGCTTAGACCTCTCCCCTAACCCCTCTCCGCCTAGCCGCTGCGGCTGGCAGAGAGGGGAAGTAATCTTAGCGTCTTCTGAATTCTGAATTATGAATTCTGAATTCTTGCCTTCCTGTGTTCCTGTGTTCTTCCTGCTGACTACTGTTCCCGCGTCATCGATAACCCCAGTCACCCCGGGGATCCCCAAAACCTTCTCCCTGTTCAAGCGCACATAACACCCCGCCATCACGATCTGCGCCTCGGGATTCTGCTTATGTGCCTTGGCTACGAATTGACGGGATTTCCGTTCGGCGATATTGGTCACCGAGCAGGTATTGATCAGGTAAAGATCAGCGGGGCCGTTAAAAGGAACTTCCACGTAGCCGTTCTGCAGGAACTTGTCCCGCAGTTTTTCGCTGTCGGCCTGGTTGACCTTACAGCCCAGGGTATGGATGGCGATGGTCGGCATGGGGGGTATGATATCACAAACAAGACCTCACCCCAATCCCCTCTCCGCCCGCTTTCGCTAAGGCTACGGCGGGCAGAGAGGGGGAGATATGTTTTTCTGGCAACGTTACTTGAAACACGGATCACACGGATTTACCCGCCGCCACCGCCGCCTAACACAAAAAGATAGCTGGCGGAGGGGTGCTTGATCCGTGTAATCATCGTTAATCCGTGAAATCAGTGTTTCAGAAGCTGGGGACGGAGGAAGTGTCAGGGGAAGCCTTGCTAGACCTACACGCTAGATGTGGACAGATAAAAACAGAATATTTCGTTTTAACCAGTGGCAGATGTATGATAATATGAATTCACGTATAAAAATAAATATTCTGGAGGCTCGTATGAAAAAATTAACATTAGGAATTCTGGTCCTAGCAATTCTATCGGTTGGTGCTTTCGCCGTGCCAAACCAATTAACCTACTCAGGCCGGTTATTGCAGAACGGTGCGCTGGTCAATGCGACCCTGCCTATGGATCTCAAGATCTACACCGATCTGACAGCTGGAACTCTGCTTTGGCAGGAGCTAGGTGTTAATGTGGACGTAAAGCAGGGGATCTATAGTGTGATCCTTGGCAG
>JBAZXJ010000128.1:0-5129 GCA_041659865.1 Candidatus Margulisiibacteriota bacterium
TATCCCGCCGACCATGATCGACAGATAAGCATCGTCGATCGCCGCACTAGGATCAGCACCCATTAGAGCACCGGCCGCAGAAACATTATAGGTACTGCTATTACTTTCCAGGATCAGACCTGAATACGAAGTCCCCTTTGACTTAGCCCTAAAAAAAGCATTTGAGTCCGCCCCGGCATCATTATTGGAATCCACCACGATAGCTACGTCATCAACACCTTTGACATAGAGCTTTTGGGTCGGGTTCGCAGTACCAACACCGACGTTACCGCCCGCGTCAATGCGCATCTTTTCCGAACCGCCACGCAGGAACTTCAAGTTTGAATCGTTGGAAATGTCCCAGGTGTTCGTTGCGGTGTCGTATAAACGCAGCGCAACTTCCCCTACGTTCCGAAGTTCTGCTCCAATATTATTGGCCCCTACTCCCGAAACAACCAATTTATAAAGAGGGCCTGTTGTCCCGATACCAACATTACCAGAACTTGGAAAGACATTTGACAAGCCAGTAACCGACGCGGCTTGTAAGGCATAACCGACGCTGTTGATCTTGGTCCGGGGCAGAAGTTTTTCATTAGCATTGCTCGGATCAATGACCACTTCAAGATAAGCATTGTCATTGGCAAATACGTTCGGACTTACCTGGTCGAGTATCACGCTATAGATGCCCTGATTAACTATAACGCTAAGGTTACTGGTCGACCAGAGCAGGTCAGTATCCAATACAGAAGTGGGATCATCATAGATCTTGAAGGTCATGGTCAAGGTCGAATTAACCAGCGCACCGTTCTGGAGTAGTCGCCCGGAATAGGTCAGTTGATTGGGGACCGCGAGAGTGGAGATCGCCCAGATCGAAATTGCCAGGATCCCTACTAATGTTTTCTTCATATATAACCTCCAATATTGATTGATATAATATTAACATAAACATATGGGATTTGTGCAATGGGGATTATACCGGTCAAGTTAAAAGGCGCGATAACCGCGCCCCTGCGTTATTTGCAACCTACGATAGCCCCTATCGCATTCCTTTGTTTCCGGTCGACCTGGCCAATAATTGCCAGGGACTGGTTCTTTTCCACGAATATCTCCTCGGCCAGCGACAGGACCTGCTGGGTCGTCACGGCATTTACCTTCTTGAACATCTCTTCCATGGAAATTATCCGGCCGTAATGCAGCCAGGAGCGGGTATTCCAGTTCATCCGGGAAGGGGAGCTCTCCGTACTTAAGACCAGGTTGCCTTTAAGGTTCTCCCGGGCCTTGGTCAATTCCGCGTTGGTAATCTTGCCGGTTTTGATCTTTCGGATCTCCTCCTGGACTATTTGCAGAACCTCCAAGGTATTCTTTTCCGCGGTACCAGCATAGACATTAAAGGTCCCGGCATTCTCAAAGAAGGAATAATAGGAATAGATCGAATAGGCCAGGCCCCTCTTCTCTCTGATCTCCTGGAATAAATGAGAGCTCATCGTTCCGCCCAGGATATTGTTCAGGACCGAGATCACATAGCGCCTGGGATCATGATAAGAAATGCTGGGGAAGCCCAGGCAAAGATGGTTCTGCTTGGTATCACGGCTATGTACCTTGAATATCTTGTTAGTCTTTGGTTTGGGCAGAGTCGATACTTTTGACCGGCCAGCCATGGATGAAAAAGCCTTGTTCAACATAGCCTTGATCTTGCGCGGTTCGATATTGCCGGCCACGGAAATAATTGTCTGGCCGGGGGTATAATGTTTCTGCTGATAGCGAAGTACCGCGGAGCGGTCAAAGCTGTTCACGTTCTTCCTGGTCCCCAGGATGGGCCGGCCTAAAGCATGGTTGGGCCAGAAGTCCTGCAGGAATAAGTCATGGATCTGATCATCAGGAGTATCCTCGTACATTTTGATCTCTTCCTTGATCACCGTTCTTTCGGTATCGATATCCGCAGGCAGATATTTCGATCTTAGAAAAATATCAGCCAGGAGGTCTACTGCAATATTTATATGTTCATCCAGGACCACCGCGTAATAGGTCGTAAATTCCTTGCCGGTATGGGCGTTGAGCCGTCCGCCGATGGCATCTATCTCGGCTGAGATATCCAGAGCCGTACGTTTTTCAGTACCTTTAAAAGCCAGGTGTTCCAGAAAATGGGCAAGCCCGTTCTCGGTAATTGATTCTTTAGCGGAACCGGCTTTGACCGTTATTCCGACAGCGACCGAGCGCAGGGTCGGGATATTTTCGAGGAGCAGGGTTACGCCGTTGGGGAGAGTTTCGATGATGACCATAGGTATACATATAGCAGATAGGGACGAAGGCATCAAGGCGCAAAGGAAATGGTTGATGCGGATCGGACATTAAGTCCACCCCGTCATTGCGAGGAGGCATCCGACGTGGCAATCTCGTTAAGTAATACTTCTAGAGATTGCCACGTCGCCCCGATGCGGGACTCCTCGCAATGACGGGCGTTATTATTGGTTACTAGACACTTAGCAACTACAATAGGATCAGTGACCGAAGCTCTTATAATAAACGGAGGGAACAAGTTGCCCTGTTCCCTCCATCGTCGTACGTCATTGAACACATTACATCGGGTACGCGGTTAGCGTCCCGAATATACTATAGTCCTCTTAAGGTACCCGAGATCCGGCCCTGGCCGTCAACGCCTTTGACCTTGACGTTGATCTCTTGTCCGACGCTTAAGACGTCTTCCACCCGGCCGACACGCTGGTCGGAGAGTTCAGAGATATGGACCAGGGCGCTCTTGCCGCCTGGGACAGCGACGAAGGCTCCGAAGTCGACGATCTTTTCAACTACGCCTTTATAGATCCGGCCGACTTCTACTTCTGTTACCAGGTCGGAGATCTCTTCCAGACAAGCCTTCAAAGAAGGTCCGTCAGTAGAAGCTACTTTAACCGTACCGTCGTCATCGATCTCAATGGTCACGCCGTATTTTTCCTGCATGCCTTTGATGACCTTGCCGCCGGAGCCGATCACCGCGCCTATCTTGTCAGGATTGATCTTGATGCTCTCGATACGCGGAGCGTTCTCGGAGAGTTCCGCGCGCGGTTCCTTGATCGTAGCTTCCATAACATCGAGGATCTTCATCCTGGCGGTTTTGGCTTGAGCCAAGGCTTGTTTCATGATCTCTTCGGTTATCCCGCTGATCTTGATATCCATCTGGATAGCGGTAATACCGGTCCTGGTCCCGGCAACTTTGAAATCCATATCACCGTAATGATCTTCCAGGCCCTGGATATCGGTAAGGATCGCGAAGTCATCGCCTTCCTTGATCAGACCCATGGCGATACCCGCTACCGGCGCCTTGATCGGCACCCCAGCATCCATCAATGCTAACGTTCCACCGCAGACCGAAGCCATTGAGGAAGAACCGTTCGATTCCAGAATTTCGGAAAGGATACGAATGGTATAAGGAAACACATCTTTGGGCGGAAGCACTGCCAGCAATGCGGTTTCTGCCAAAGCACCATGACCTAATTCACGTCTGCCTGGTCCGCGCATAAAACCAACTTCACCGACAGAATAAGGAGGAAAATTGTAATGCAGATAGAAACGCTTCTTGTCTTCCAGCAGACCATCGATGACCTGTTCGTCCAGGCCTGTACCTAAAGTAACCACAGCCAGAGCCTGAGTTTCACCTCTGGTAAACAGGGCTGAACCATGGACACAAGGAAGGATCGCTACTTCGCCGGTGATCAGACGGATCTCGTCCAGTTTGCGCTGGTCGGCTCTGGTCTTGTCATGGGTGATACAGGAACGGACCATCTTTTGCTTGAGATCTTCAAAGATGGAGCTGGCTTGTTTTTCCATGACAGCTAATTCCTGATCCAGGATCAGCTGTAAGCTCTTCCCCGACATGTTGGCTTCGGTCTTGATCTTGTCTGTATAGATCTTTTCCAGCTCTTCAACTACTTTAGCTTCAGCACTATCTAAAGCATCATATTGAGCTTTTTTCCCTTTGATCAACAAAGCGGCCTTGATCAGAGGAGTACCCAGAGAAACTACTTTGTTCTTTAACTCAGCTTCTGGTCCGGCAATTTCCGGCACGAACTTTTCTTTGCCGGCTTTCTTTTGGAAAGCTTCCTGGAAAGCCGCCAGTTTCTTGATCTCATTATGACCAAGCTTGATAGCTTCGAGGACCTGTTCCTCGCTTAACTCATCTGCGCCAGCTTCGACCATATTGATCGCGTCCTTGGTACCGGCGATCGATAAGGAAAGTTTGCTTAGCTCCATCTGGCTATAAGTAGGATTAACGGTAATCTTGCCGTCAACCAGCCCTACGTTCACCGCGCCAACAGGGCCGGCAAATGGGATATTCGAGATCATCAGCGCTGTAGATGCAGCGATCGTCCCTAGCACATCAGCGGCGTTCTCGCCGTCAAAGGCCAGAACGGTTATCACGATATGGACCTCATGATGAAAGCCGTCAGGGAACAGCGGACGCAGCGGCCTGTCGATCATTCTGGCATTTAAGGTCGCATCCGTGCTTGGTCTGGATTCGCGTTTGAAGAAACCGCCCGGGATCTTGCCGGCTGCATACATCTTTTCGATATAATCAATGGTCAGCGGAAAAAAGTCCGCTCCGGCTTTCGGCTTGGGGGACATGGTCGCGGTCGCTAACACTACTGTTTTGCCATAGCTGGCTAATACAGAAGCATTACTTTGCTTGGCCATCCGGCCGGTTTCCAATACTAATTTTCTGCCTTGAAATTCTATTTCTTCTCTTACTAACATTTGTTACTCCTTTTATTCTTGGACAGAGCAATGCTCTGTCCCTACGTGTATTGCTATATAGAGTGGACCACTGAAGCCAACTCTGTTTTATTTTGGACCGTACTACATTGGGGAAAATTACCGATAGTCCCTACATAATTTGTCCTGGTGTACCGCTATAGGCGGCGGAACGATAACTGTTCGATCGGTTCAGTTATCGTTTCGTCGTCCACCTGCGGTGCGATTTTTGTGTGCCCTCCTTTCTTTCATGAATGGGCGGAAATTATCCGCCCCTACAGTTTTTCCGGTCAAATGGCGATCCTGTCCCCATATACCATGTACCATCTACCGTTTACCAAATTTATTTTTCTGCTGGAATTATAAACTTTATCAAGAGGTATAGCCATTAACCGTTTATGCTTTGA
>JBAZXJ010000129.1:0-5128 GCA_041659865.1 Candidatus Margulisiibacteriota bacterium
GCGCCCAAAAGGATAGAGGCGGGCTGGAGTTTCTGACCGGTATTCCTGGGACAGTTGGCGGTGCTGTGGTCAGCAATGCCGGGGCTCATGGCGATGAGATCCAAAGATATATTACCTATGTCGACGTTCTGGATAGTATTAACGGGACCAGTAAAAGGTTAAGCCAGTCCGACTGCGGTTTTGCCTACAGGCATAGTATCTTCCGTGACTGCCAGACGCTGATCATTACCCGGATCGGGCTTGATCTCGATCAGCAAGGTTTCGATCAGGCCAAGAAACAACAGATCCTGGATTGGCGCAAAAATAACCAGCCGCTTAGCCAGCCCAATGCTGGTAGTATCTTCAAAAATCCTCCGGGAGATAATGCCGGCCGCCTGATCGAAGAATTTGTAGGCAAGGGTTTTCAGGTCGGCCAGGCCGCGGTTTCCCTGATCCATGCCAATATTTTTGTTAATCTTGGCGGAGCTACTGCTGCAGACTTTCAAAAGTTGATTGCTCAGGTAAAAAAAATGGTGTACGATAAATCCCAAATACAACTAGAAGAAGAAATCGTTCAGATATGTTGACGAGAATAAAAAGGAGCCCTTATATGAAATCAGTTATTCTGGTCCTGGTACCGGTATTGATCGGGATAGTTGGGCAAATTCTGTTGAAGAAGGGGATGCTCCAGATCGGCCAGTTCGGTGTTTCTCCTGGAGAGTTATGGCCGATCTTGCTCAAGATGATAACGAATATATATGTGATCTTTGGGATGTTACTCTATGCAGTTAGTGCCTTTCTTTGGCTGATAGTATTATCGCGTATGGAGCTTAGCTTTGCCTATCCTCTGCTCTCTACTGGTTATATATTTATCTTGTTGTTCTCCTGGCTGTTCTTCAAGGAACAGGTCAGCTTGGTCCGCTGGAGCGGGGTAGGGGTGATCTGGTTAGGGGTCTATCTTATATCGAGAAGTTAACGTAGGGGCGTATGGCCATACGCCCGTACAGTTGCCAATTGTTCTGATTTCCGTTAATCTTTCTGCGTTATCAGCGCCAAGCGGAGGAGTACCCAAGTGGCTGAAGGGGCGGGTTTGCTAAACCTGTAGTAGGGTAACACCTAGCGAGAGTTCGAATCTCTCCTCCTCCGCCAGCCTTCGCTCTTAAAACTTTTGGGAAAGTTTTAAGAGCTACGGCTGGCAGGCCAGCTGACTAAATTCACTTGGATTTGTTACTTGATATGACCAAAAGTTTTTAGAGCGAAGGCTGTCCGCCGAAGCCTTCGCGTAGGCGGACCGAACAATGACGAAGGAACCACCCCATGCCCAAGTCCCACCGCGCAATAGGCTACGAAGGTGAATCCGCAGCAGAAGCCTATCTGCTGGAACAGGGCTATACTATCCTCGAAAAGAACTTCACGACTAAACACGGTGAAATAGATATCGTGGCTAAAGAAGGCGACTATCTGGTTTTTGTAGAAGTAAAGAACCATTCCCGCGAAGACTATGGTACCATGCTTGAAAAGATCAATGCCAAAAAACAACAGCGGATCATCTTTGCTGCCAGGTGTTACCTGAAAAGAGCGAACGATATGGATATCCCTTGCCGCTTTGATGTGGTGACCATATTGAACAAGCAAAATGGAACACCGCAGATGGAATTGATCAAAGACGCTTTCCGGGTGGAAAAATAATGAGCCAGAATAATTTAAAAGAAAAGATCAGGAAAAAGACAGCAAAAGTAGCCGTGATCGGCTTGGGTTATGTTGGCTTGCCGCTGGCTTTAGAGTTCTGCAAAGCAGGCTATACCGTATTCGGTGTGGAAATATCCCGTAAGAAATTAAAACAGCTGGCTGCCGGCGATTCTTACGTACTTAATGTGCCTGGCAGAGATATTGTAAAGTACTGCAAAAGCGGTCAGCTAAAACTTTCCAGTTCCTTTGAAGTCATCAAAGATGCCGATACGGTAAGTATTGCCGTGCCAACTCCCTTACGCAAGACAAAGGATCCGGATATCTCATATATTGTTTCAGCCGTGGAAAGCTGTCGGCCGTATTTGCATAAGAATATGCTGATCGTCCTGGAGAGTACTACCTATCCAGGTACTACCAGAGAATTGATCGCTCATGAGATCGAACAGCTGGGCTTTAAGATCGGCCGTGATCTGCACATCGCCTTTTCACCTGAAAGAGTTGATCCCGGGAATCAATTCTATGATACGAAGAATACCCCCAAGGTCATTGGCGGAATAACGCCAAAATGCACCCAAATGGCCAAGCTGCTTTACGAGCAGGTGATCGACCAGATCATTCCTGTCGGTTCAACCGAAGAGGCGGAAATGGTCAAGCTACTCGAGAATACTTTCCGTGCGGTCAATATCGGCCTGGTCAACGAACTGACCCTGATGTGCGACCGGATGGGTATAGATATCTGGAACATAATCGACGCTGCCGCGACCAAGCCTTTTGGCTTTATGCCTTTTTATCCCGGCCCTGGGCTTGGCGGCCATTGTATCCCTTTAGATCCGGTCTATCTGTCCTGGAAGGCCAAAACCTATAATTTTTACAACCGCTTTATCGAACTGGCCTCGGACATTAACGGGAATATGCCACGTTTCACGGTCAACAAACTGGCCAGGATATTGAACAAAAGGAAAAAGACCATCAATGGCAGTAAGATCTTGCTTTTGGGCATTACTTATAAGAGCAATGTAAATGACCTAAGAGAGTCCCCAGGGTTGGAAATATACGAGATGCTCAAGGAAGAAGGGGCTAAAGTCAGTTATCATGATCCCTACGCTCCTTCCTTTACTGATGCGCAGGGCAGATCGGTCAACTCGCTCAAGCTAAGTGCCTCTGTGCTCAAAACAGCCGACTGTGTGGTCGTGGTGACCGCGCATGATCAATATGATCTGAAACTTATTTTACAGAACGCCAGGCTGATCCTGGATACTAGAAATCAGTTCAAAGCGCTAAAGTCGAAAAAGATCGTGAAATTATAATATGAACAATACCGTGCCGTTAAAGGAAATCGATTCGATCATCTTTGATATTGACGGGACCCTGGTCGATACTTCTGCCTCCTATACAGAAGTGATCAAGGAAACCTTGAAGATCTATCTGTCACTGTTCATCAAGGGCGAGATCAAGGCCGAGCTTCTGCTCAATTCCGGAGAGGTCAACGCTTTCAAACAATTGGGCGGATATAATAACGACTGGGATACCGTCGCTGCTGTGCTGTACTATTACGTTAGCTTGATCCCTGAAGAATTACTGGCCAAAAGCTGCCGGCTGGCTTTACCAGAACAGCGTGATGTCCGGGCGCTTATTGACCAGTTAAAAGGCGCCATGACCGAGGAATTCAGCTTTAAGGAGTTGATCGCTAAAAAGGATATCCTGGGTTTTGTGGAATCACTTCGGGTGCAAAAGATCTTTGGCCTCAGAGCTTTAAGAGCGCTGCTTAAGGAACAGAACAGCTGGCTGATATTATGCGGCGGCAGCCTGATCGATAAAAATCTTGTCCAGCGCATTTATCAGGAATTGTACCAGGGCGGAGAATTATTCAGGACAAATTATGGACATAACGCCATTTTTCACGCCGGAGAAGGGTATTGCCAGAGAGAAACCCTGTTGGCTGATAAACAACTGCTGACCAGGCTGGCCGGAAAAAAGAAGCTTGGCGTTGCCACTGGCCGGCTTAAGATGGAAGCGGAAATGGTCCTGGATAATTTCGGGATCAAGGACTTGTTCCGCTGTCTCGTTGCTGATGATGATATCCTGGAAGAGCAGCGCAAACCGGCACCGGAGATCCTCTATCTGGCGGCCAAAAGGTTGGGGGGAGAAAGTTATGCCTACGTTGGAGATCTGCCCGATGATGTTAAAGCTGCTAACCAGGCCAAGACCGGTCTGTCCATGGTTTCTGTCGTTGTTGGCGACAGGGTCGCTGGGGCGGACCATTATTTCCCCAGGATAGATGATTTTTTACAGGCGATAGTGTAAGATATCGGCCATGAGCAGGAACAAGACCCACTATCTGGTCACCGGAGCGGCCGGTTTTATCGGCTTCCATACGGCTGAAGCTTTGCTCAAGGGTGGAGAAGCCGTTATTGGCCTGGACGATCTAAACGAATATTATGATGTTTCTCTTAAGCAGGCGAGACTTAAGTTACTCAAGAAATACCCCAATTTCAAGTTCTATAAAGCCGACCTTTGCGACCTTCCTAAGCTTAAGAAGATCTTTGCCGATAATAAGATCGTTAAAGTCTGCCATCTGGCTGCCCAGGCAGGGGTCCGCTATTCCCTTGAGAACCCATTCGCCTATCAAAAAGCTAACCTGGAAGGTTTTCTGAACCTTATCGAAGTGGCCAAGGACCATAAGGTCGCTAACTTCGTCTATGCTTCCTCTTCCTCGGTCTATGGCGGCAATACCAAAGTGCCTTTCGCTGTGGAAGATAACGTGAACAAGCCTGTATCTCTATACGCAGCCACCAAAAGGGCCGATGAGCTTATCGCTTATACCTATCATCATCTATACAAACTCCCGGTAACCGCGCTGCGTTTCTTTACGGTGTATGGTCCTTACGGCAGACCGGATATGGCCTTGTTCAAATTCACCAGGGCCATCTTGGCGAATAAACCGATCGAGGTCTATAATTTTGGCCGGATGCAGCGTGACTTTACTTATGTTGATGACATCGTTAAAGGAATCTTGAGCAGTCTGGCCAAGCCTTATCCTTATGAAATATTTAATCTGGGCAATTCCCGGACCGTCGAATTGTCTTACTTTATCGAGTGCCTGGAAAAGAGTTTGGGCAGGAAAGCCAAGAAGAAATACCTCAAATTGCAGCCGGGGGATGTTGTGAAAACCTTTGCGGACATCAAGCATTCCAAAGCAAAGCTTGGTTTTAAGCCTCAAGTTAAGATCGAGGAGGGTATAGACCGCTTTGTAGATTGGTACAAGGAGTATTACCAGATCAAATGAATAAACTTATCTGCTCACTGATCCTCATATTTTCGCTGTCCCTGCTTGGTCATGGCTTTGACCTGACACCCAGCTCCGATATCTTTATTTCTAATAAAGCTGTTCTAGGGCAGTTCGTCAGCGACCAGCCTCTTTTGGCTGATCAATATCTACTCGGCCCCGGAGATATAATTT
>JBAZXJ010000130.1:0-5116 GCA_041659865.1 Candidatus Margulisiibacteriota bacterium
CTTTCCCTCGCGGTACTTGTTCACTATCGGTTGTGTTGTGATATTTAGCCTTGGATGATGGTCCACCCAGATTCCCACAGGATTTCTCGTGTCCCCTGGTACTTGAGAATATAGCTAGGAAGAGATCTGTTTTTCGTTTACGGGACTATCACCCTGTATCGTGTTGCTTTTCAGCAAGCTTCAGCTAAACAGATCTTTTGTAACTTCCCGAAGTCTTAACAGCGACCTCGCGCCACATCTCGCAACACCATATTTACAGCGGCTGTAACCTACTAACATAAATATGGTTTAGGCTATTCCCCTTTCGCTCGCCGCTACTAGGGGAATCTTTAGTTTAATTTCTATTCCTCAGGTTAATTAGATGTTTCAGTTCACCTGGTACACTTCCTCAGCCTATGTATTCAGCTGAGGATCCTATGACATGACTCATAGGGGGTTGCCCCATTCGGAGATCCCCGGATCAAAGCTTATTAGCAGCTCCCCGAGGCTTATCGCAGCTGATCACGTCCTTCATCGCTCCAACACACCTAGGTATCCTCCATACGCCCTTAAAATCTTAAAAAGATAAGTATATCCTAGACCTACAATTAATTTCTGTATTCTTCTTCTTAGGACTACCTTTTTGGAAATACATATTAGCATTATGTATTTCCCGAATTTTCAAAGAACCTGGCTATTCATGGACAGTATATGCCCTAAAAAAGCGCATGTGAATTTAGCATAATACAAATACCATGTCAACAACTTATTTTTATCTCGCCGATCCTGCTTGTGACCAGCGCCAATAAAAGACTATTCGCCGATAATACTGTTCCAGAATTGCCGGATCTTTTTCATCGCGGAACTGAACAAACCATCTGTAATTACGTCCGAGGCGGTCTCCTCCTTAATTGTTTCCGTGGGAGCAGCTTCGATCTCTTTTCCTGTAGCAGTCCCCTGTCCAGCCGGTTCAACATTGATCGAGGATAACACCGATCCTTCTTTAGGGTTTACTGTCACTATAGTAGCATTGTCTGGGGACGGTACAGCTGTAACCACAGCTGCCGCCAGGTCTGTGCTAACTGGCATCGATACAGCAGGCGTTCCAGTCAGCTTCTCGCTTTGCCCAATGTCAGTAACAGTTTGCCCCAGAACTTCGTCCTGCGGGCAAAGCGATACGGCCTGTTCTTTGATCAAGTCCATTTCCTTCGCTTTCTGACGGATCAATTCGGTGGCGATGATCCTGATCATTTCAGCTTTTTCCACCACACGTCCTTGCTGGATCGTCGAGAACATTTTTTCTCTTTGCGTTGCTTAATTATTGCTATTGATCTCTGGCATATGATCAACTGCGTTCTCCATAACAAGACCATAGGTGTCAAAAAGCAGGCCGGTCTGCCAGGTAATATTGCCGTTCTCCAGTTGGATCTCGAGCAGAGGAATTACCTCTTCCCTTTTCTTATCGATCAATTTATTGGTTATGTTGCCGATCGGTACACAGACCGAATTACAGCCTTTTTCCCGGACTATGGTCTGCAGGCCCTTGAACTCTGTAAAGGATTCAGTGAACATCTCTTTTAGCGAGGTAGTCTTGGGCGGATTGGACGAGCCTGTTATCCCGTATTTGGCCAGGAACCTGTTCTGCTTCATTTTCTTGTTTGGATCAAGGTAGGCCAGATGGGCCTGATGGATCTTGTCCCCTACCAAAAGGTATTTATACCTTCCTAGAGGTATCAATTCCGCAGGCATTGGCATTTTCTTTTTAAATTTGGGCATTTGGTGGCCGCAGACCTCGAAGATCCTTCTGAGCATATCTACGCTGAAGCCGGTGAGTTCGGCGACGCGAGCCAGTTCATGCCCCTCTTCAAAGGTCAGTATCTTATTAACATCTGGATACAATATTAAATGATCGCTATCAGCTATTATCTTCTTTTGCATGAGTTTTGATTCTTTCCTTAATATAAGTGTTCCTTCATATACCTTAATACTCTTCGCTGACCAAAGTAGAATATTTCATTTTTTTCTAATATCAGCTATGATACGGTCATGTTCAAAGAAATTAGAACCAGTGACGCACCTCAAGCGGTTGGCCCTTATTCGCAAGCTGTCTTAAATGACAATATGCTTTTCCTTTCCGGTCAGATCCCTATCGACCCGGCTTCGGGAAAACTGGTCGATGGCGGGATCGAAGCCCAGGCGGCGCAGGTCCTGCGCAACCTCGAAGCCCTGCTTAAAGCTGCTGGAATGAGCTTTAGTAATGTAATACGTTCCGAAGTATTCATGAAAGATCTAAACGACTTTGCGGCGATGAACAAGCTCTATGCTGAAAAGTTCTCGCAAGAGATCAAGCCGGTCAGGCAAACGATCCAGGTGGCGAAACTGCCAATGGATGCCTTGATCGAGATCTCGTGTATCGCGATAAGGTAGAACCCCCGTCATTGCGAGGAGTCTTCGACGAAGCAATCTCGTTAACTAGATTGCCACGTCGTCAGCCAAGGCGCTGACTCCTCGCAATGACGTAAGGCATTCCTCTTTACCTACCGTAATCAAAAATCTTCATATTCCACTCACTTGCCCCTTGCAATCCTATAGTCTAAAATAACCGCCATGCACCAAAAAGTCATCGTCGTTCTTCCCGCCTATAACGCCGCCAAAACTCTGGAGAAGACAGTGTTGGATATTCCGCCAGGAGTTGTTGATGAGATAGTTCTGGTCGATGACTGCAGTAAAGATGAAACTATCGCTGTTGCTAAAAGACTTGGGCTGACCATAGAGTCACATGCCAAGAACAAGGGCTACGGCGGCAACCAAAAGACCTGCTATAAATTAGCCCTGGATAAAGGCGCGGATATCGTGATCATGCTGCACCCTGACTACCAATATGATCCAAGGCTGATCAAGCATTTTGTCGAGTTCATTTTGGAGGGCTATTTCGACGTGATGCTCGGCTCACGCGTGCGCAGCCGCAAGGAAGCGCTAGCCGGCGGCATGCCCAAATATAAATATATCGCTAACCGTTTGCTCTCCCTATTGGAAAATATCGTCAGCGGACATAACCTTTCCGAGTGGCATACCGGCATGAGAGCGTACAAGAGCGAAGTCTTGAAAAATATTGATTTCATGAATAATTCCGATGACTTTGTTTTTGATAGCGAGGTACTCTTTCAAATAATCGCCAAGGGCTATAAAATAGGCGAAATACCAGTGCCGGTCCGTTACTTTGCCGAAGCTTCCAGTATCAACTTCGGCCGCAGTATGCGCTATGGGTTGGGTACGGTTTGGACAGCCATAAAATTCTTAATGGGGAAATATCATGAGCAAAGCAAGCAAGCGTAAACAAAGAATAGATCAAACTGACGATAGCAAGGCAATGATCCGTCCCAAGGGACAGGCGATCACCCCGGCAGAAACAACTCCTCACTGGTCGGACAAGATCTTTTTCAATTCCTGGCGGCCTTATGCCTGGATAGTATTTATTATTTCCCTGGTTTATTTCCGGGCCTTAGGCCATCAGTTCGTTTACTTTGATGACAATGTCCTGATTCTGGATAATTTTTGGCTGATCAGTAAATTGTCCAATATCGGAGAAGCCTTCCGGCGTGAAGTTTTTCTCAGCCTGCATTCTTCGGCTTCATATTACCGACCGTTCTTGACCATTTCCTTCATGATCGATGCGGCTATCGGCGGAATAAAGCCTTTTATTTATTACTTTTCAAATATTCTTTACCATGCCCTTGCCTGCTCTTTGCTTTTTATTTTCTTGCTCAAGCTTAATTATTCCCGCAGACTTTCTTTCTTTGGTACTTTGTTCTTTGCGGTCAGCCCTATTTTGACCCAGGCTGTAGCCTGGATACCAGGGCGTAATGACTCCCTGCTGGCGATCTTTGCTCTGGCCAGTGCTATCCATTTTATCAGCTATATTAAAACCCGTTCCTGGTGGTCATTTGGCTGGCATATCTTGTTATTTACCGGAGCTGTTTTTACCAAAGAATCCGCACTGGCCCTGCCCTTTTTGCTATTACTGTATGTCTGGTTGATCGCCAAAAAGAAGATCATCTCCTTACCAACCCTATATCTGGTCATCGGCTGGGTGATCCCGGTTGTGATCTGGTTTTTGCTAAGGCAGGAAGCGTTAGCGGTTAATCAGAATCCTTTAGAGCTCAAAGAGGCATTATCTTCCATCTTTTTCAGCTTGCCTGCCCTGGTCGTATACTTTGGCAAAATATTCTTGCCAGCCGATCTTTCGGTTTTACCGATACTTGAAGACTCTACTCCTGTTTATGGCGTCATCTCTCTGCTGGGGATCCTGGTCATTTTATGGTTCAGCAAAGCACGTCGTTCAAATTACCTGCTCTTCTCAACGATCTGGTTTTTGGCGATCTTGATCCCGTCCTTTGTCAAACCTCATCTGGAAGTAGGCGCGGACTTTATCGAACATCGTACTTATCTCCCGCTAGCAGGGTTTATCCCCTTGATCCTGGAATTTGGTTTTGTACAGGAGGCATTTGCGCTGAATAAAAAAGAACTACTGAACAAGATCTATCTAGCCCTGCTGATCGCTGTCTTGCTCATTTTTTCCGTACTGACCTTTTTGCACACCAGCGACTATCGCGACCGGCTGAGCTTCTGGCATAACGCAGCAACAACTTCACCTCATTCGCCCTTAGCTCATCGCAACCTTGGCGCGATGTACTATTTGAACGGGGATCTGGATAAAGCTGAAGCTGAATATAAGAGTGCGTTGGCCTTGAATCCAACTGAACAAATGGCCCATAACAATCTGGGGCTGATCTATGCCAACAAAAAAATGTACAGGGAAGCGGAAGCAGAGTATTTAAAGGAACTGGAAATTAATCCGCGCTATGATAATGCTCATTATAATTTAGGTTTACTGTATTATGCGCTGGGCCGGGTTAACGAGGCGGCCAATTTGTGGCTTAAAACCCTTGAACTCAATCCGGACTATATTGATGCCTACCATAATATCGCTATTCTTTATCTCCTGAACGGCAACCTGGACAAAGCGCGGGAATATGCCCAGGAAGTTGTTAAAAGAGGCGGGAAGCTTCATCCGGAATTGGCCGCGAAGCTGAATATGCAGTAGCGAGAATACAGAATAATGTAGGGACAGGCCCCT
>JBAZXJ010000131.1:0-5074 GCA_041659865.1 Candidatus Margulisiibacteriota bacterium
GGTCATCGACGAAGCAATCTCGGTAAGTACTCCCTTCCGAGAGATTGCCACGTCGCCCCGATGCGCCTGCGCGCTGAAGCGCTATGGCGCACAAGCGCGGGACTCCTCGCAATGACGGAGGCTCGTTTCTTTACTCGCGGACCTGCCCGTTACCTTCAACAATATATTTATAAGAAGTGATCTCACGCAAACCCATCGGGCCGCGGGCGTGCAGTTTTTGCGTACTGATCCCGATCTCGGCGCCGAAGCCGAACTCGCCGCCGTCGGTGAACCTGGTCGAGGCGTTGACCATCACGGTCGAGGCATCGGTCTCACGACAGAACTTCTCCGCGGCTTTTTGGTCCTCGGTCACGATCGACTCGGTATGTTTGGTGCCATATTGGCGAATGTGAGCGATAGCTTCATCCACATTATTTACTACTTTCACCGCCATGATCAGGTCCAGATATTCAGTGGACCAATCATCTTCTGTTGCAGCCTTTAAGTCAGGTAATATCTTTAAAGTCTTAGGACAAGCACGAAGTTCCACTCCGGCCCGGCACATTTTCTCATAAACCAGCGGCAGGAAATTCTCGGCTATCTGTTCGTGTACTAATAAGGTCTCGGCAGCATTGCAAACGCTGGGCCGTTGAACCTTGGAGTTCAGGACAATCTTGATAGCTTTGGTAAAGTCTGCTTCATCATCCACGTAAACATGACAATTTCCCGTCCCGGTCTCGATCACCGGAATTAAAGAATTCTCCTCGACCATTTTTATAAGACCAGCGCCACCGCGCGGAATGACCAGGTCAATATGTTGTTTTAATTGCAGAAGCTCCCCTATCGCTTCCCGTTCGGTACTCTCGATCAGCTGGATCGCTTCGGCAGGCAGTTTGAGATCGACAAGCGCTTTTTTCAGCACTTTCACTATCTCCTTGTTCGAGTTGATCGCGTCCGAACCGCCGCGCAGGACGACCGCGTTGTTGGTCTTGAAGCAAAGTCCGATAGCGTCAGCAGTCACGTTAGGCCTACTTTCATAGATGATGGCGATCACACCAAAAGGTACCCTGATCTTTTTAATGGTCAAACCATTGGGTCTGGTCCAAACATCGAGGATCTCGCCGACCGGATCATGCAGCGAGCTGATGTCCCGCAAGCCGTCAGCCATACCCTTGATCCGCTTGTCATTGAGCTCCAGACGGTCTAACAAGGGTTTAGCTATCCCTTTTGCTTTAGCAGCCGTAACATCGAGCTGGTTCGCCCGGATGAGCTCATTTTGGTTGGCCCGCAAGGCCTCGGCCATCGCCTGCAAGGCTTTATTCTTTTGCTCGGTAGTCAGCAGGTTCAGCAGGTAACTGGCTGCCTGTGCTTGTTTCGCTTGTTCGATCAGGTTTGACATAAAGACATTATAAGTTGTTGTGACGTTGCGTGCAACGTATAGCTCATTATAGAATTAAGCAATGAAAAAGATCCTGGTCATCGCTTCCCTGATCCCCGAAGGCGGAATATCTTCCTGGCTGGAAAAAGTCCTCGGGGCGTTGAAAGAAGATATCCAGTTCCACCTCATCAGCAATACGGTCTCTCTTCGTCTGCAAAAGAGCGGGTTGCTAGACCATAAAAACATCACTTGCCAGACCGCGCCTGTGGTTTCCCTGAAAAAAGTCTTGGGCGTACCGCAGATCAGTTCTGCCCTAAGCAGGGTTAAGCCCGCCAAGCTCCTCTGCCTGGATATTTTTCCCGCGTTTTCCGCGGCCCTGGCCAGATCGGTCAGCTTCCATAAACCGCCAATGGTCATTGTTGTTCCAGGGATAGCGGAAAATTTTAGCCGTCAGCTGTCCTGGAAAAGCCGGATCGTTCGCTCCTTGCTCTGCTTGTTGTTGAAAAAGCAGGATAGTTTCATTGCGGTCTCCCCTGCTGTACTGGACCACTTGAAAAGCACTTGCCTGCGCCGCTTTAGGCAACAGATGGTCCCTAATGGGATTGAATTGCCGGCAGCCGGGATCGTGCCGCTTAAACAAGATACAAACTTTAAGCACATCGCCTTTCTTGGCCGGCTTTCATATGAAAAAGGTCCGGATATTTTTTTGGCGATCGCCAATTCACTCAAGAACCAGCCGCTCAAATTCCATGTTATTGCGGAAGGCCCGATGTTATATTCGCTTATTGAATATGTAAAAAAACACGAGCTGCTGGACCAGGTGGTATTTCACGGACATGTGGACAATGTACTTCCCATTTTGGCTGGCATGGATGCCCTGCTAGTCACCTCGAGGACAGAAGGATTACCCTACAGCGCGCTGGAGGCGATGAGCTGTAATGTTCCGGTGCTCAGTCTGAACGTGGGAGGGATGCCGTATCTTCTGCAGGAGGGCCGGAACGGGGTCTTGTGCAAAGACACTGCTGAAATGGTCACCGCGATCAACAGGCACATTGTAAATGACAGCAACGAGTTGGCTGTTCTGGCCAAGAACGCGCGGGATTTTGTAGAACATGAGTTGTCGCTGGAAAAGATGGCGGAGAGGTATAGGGACTTGTTAAATGGTTGAACCGTCCGTCATTGCGGGCATAATAGTCAAAAGGTGTTGGTATTTTCACATATTTTGCAAGTAAAAATACCACTTGAAATAACTATATCTGCGTTTGGGTGAAAGTCCTCGATGTTGTCTGTATTTGGACTTTAATCTTGAAAAATATCCTTCTAAACTGTTTGTCATCGCTGGGATTTGGGGATCATTTAAATAGTGAAACATGTTAGGCAATGCCTTAATTAACATACTTCTTGCTCGCTTAATATCGCTAAACACTCTTCCTTTTTCTGGTGCTAGGGACAAATAATAACCATATCTCTGTTCCCATGCCTGAACATCAGACAGAAACTTATCTTGTTCTTTTGTATTGTTAATATAAGTTACTTTTAGAAATAGTTTTCTTAAATATTTTGCTTCCGTTCTTTTGGGAAACCGCCGGCACCACATTAACCCTTGCCGCTGAATATGTGCCAAACAGCGTTGAATAATGATGCCTGGCCATAATTCTTCCAATAGCTTAATAACCTGCGGATTCCCATCAACAGTGGCACTTGTGGGCTTTAACCCTGTAATTAAAAGCGGGGCAAAGAACTGTCTAAGCTGCGGGATTGAATTTTCGGCTACGCCGTACTGTCCGGCAAATATTTTACGATCTGAATGGTCCATTACGGCAACAATGCTTTTTCGTCCATGAATAAATGTTCCATCAAAGAGAATATGTTTGTGACCAGATAAATTCTGTTTTTCACCTGGGAATAGATATAGCCAGTTCAATATTATCCGCCGGATTCTCGATTTGCTATGCCCACTATGTTTGTTTAACTGCCTAACGGAATATCCTTCGGTAATCCATTGGTCAAACCAGAACTTTTCTTTAGATGCTTTATTTTTGTGATTATGGAATGTGTATGTGTAATTACATTTTGCGCATCTATATCTTTGAGATCCATAACGGGTAAAACCATAACAAGCTACTTTATAAGACCCACACCTTACACACGTTTTTTTTCATAATATTGACCCTTAATATTGGAATTTTCAATATTATTCTTATGCAAGCCAGTGTTTAAGTAAAGAAACGAGGATTTTACCAACACCTTTTGACTATTATGCCCATTGCGAGCAAAGCGAAGCAATCTCTACAACCGATAAGGCAACTGCTTCAAGAGATTGCTTCGTCGGATGCCTCCTCGCAATGACGGAGCGTTTTACCGCTACTACCTGGATTCCCGCCTTCGCGGTAATGACATAGTGATAATGCCTATTATCTTTAGGACGCCACGAATGAACAAGCCGAAGATCACGATCTCATCCAGAAAAACATTCGTCCGGTAGTGTTTCTTATAATAATACAGCACGCTCTTATTGAACTCCCGCATGGTCTTCCAGGGCAGCTGCTTACTGCTTTCCCCTGCCAGGTGGTACACTTCGGCGGACGGCAGCCAAACTACCTTGAAGCCCCGCGCTTTGAACCGTTTACACCAGTCGGCATCTTCCCAGTACATGAAAAACTCTTCGTCCAATAGTCCTACCTTTTCCATGGCTTTGCGAGTGGTCATCAGACAAGCACCGGAAACCCAGTCCACTTCAAGTGGTTCCACCGAGTTGTGGTCCGCACAAAGCAAGTCGCGTTTGGACATAACATTATTGGGAAAAAGTTTGGTCAGGAAGGTCGACCGGCCGAAGAACACCGTGCTGATCGAGGGGAATTTCCTGGCCGAAGCCTGCAGACTGCTGTCAGCGTTCAAAACCTTCGGACCGACCACTCCCGTATCGGGATGATCCTGCAGATACTTCGCCATTTGGTCTAAAGCTTCATTCTTAAGTTCTGTATCAGGATTTAACAGAACTATATATTCACCATTGGCTGCTGCGATCCCGAGGTTATTAGCCTTGGCAAAACCTTGGTTCTGCTGGTTACGGATCACTAAACAGCCGATCTTCCCCGCTACCGACAGTTCAAGCTCATCCTTTTGGGAAGCATTATCGACAATAATCACTTCCGTTTGGCGGTTCGTGTATTCACTGATCGAAGCCAGACACTTAAGCAACAACTGCCCGGAGTTGTAGTTAACGATGATGATAGATATTTCCGGTGTGTTATTAATTTAGATACCCCCCTTCTCATTCAGAAAATCCAAAATCCAAATGTCAAAATCCAGATCAAATCCAAAACACAAAACCCAAATTACGACCGTTCTTCATTTGTCATTGGGATTTTATCATTGATTTGTCATTTGGTTTTTGTCATTTGTCATTTTCCTACGGGCCCCACTCCGATAATGTTCTCCACCCATTCCACCCTGGACGGGAATTCTTGCGCCCTGCGCCGGCCTTTTTGGGCCAGCTCTTGCCGTCTGCCCTGGTCATTGATCAGCTCAACTATCTTCATAGCTGCGTCTGCCACGGAACCAGCCTGATAATACTGCGCTGCTTCAGCGCAAACCGCTCCGCTGTATGGCAGGTCCGGCGCTATCACTGGTACACCGCAGGCCATGGCTTCCAGTAACGGCAGGCCAAAGGTCTCCATTCGTGAAGGGAAGATCAGGGCGGAGGCAAGGCCATAC
>JBAZXJ010000132.1:0-5028 GCA_041659865.1 Candidatus Margulisiibacteriota bacterium
GTTTTATACACCGCGGGTTGGAAAAACTCGTCGAGAAAAAGGATTATGTGGAATATGTTTACGTGGCCGAGCGGATCTGCGGGATCTGTAGTTTCATCCATGGTCTGACCTATTGCCAGGGGGTGGAAGAATTAATGAAGGTTGCGGTCCCTGCCAGAGCCAAGTATCTGCGTACGATCTGGTCCGAGCTGTCCAGGATCCATAGCCATCTTTTATGGCTGGGCCTGACCGCTGACGCTTTCGGGTTTGAAAGCTTGTTCATGCATAGCTGGAGATTACGCGAAAAGGTCCTGGATATTATCGAAGAGACGACCGGTGGACGGGTGATCTTTGGTTCGGCCAAGATCGGCGGTGTACGCAAGGATATTTCCGCTGAGACCTTAAAGCGTATCGTAGAGCAACTAAGTTCATACTCCAAAGAGATCAAAGAGGTTACAGATGTCTTTCTTAAGGACTCATCAGTTAAGCATCGTCTGGTCGGAGTAGGCGTACTTACGGAAAAAGATGCTAGGCTATATGGCGCTGTCGGCCCGATGCTGAGAGCTAGCGGAGTGGCCAAGGATATGAGAATGCTGGGTTATGCCGCGTTCGGCGATATCGACTTTGAACCTATTACGGATAAGGCCGGCGATAGTTATGCCCGCTGTGTGGTCAGGATAAAGGAGATCTTTCAGTCCATCGATATCATCAGGCAATGCGCAGCCAAGATCCCTGAGGGGCCGATAGAGGTTAAAGTAACCGGTAATCCGGACGGCGAATTCTATGCCAGGACCGAACAACCCAGGGGCGAGGTCATTTACTACCTTAAAGCTAACGGCACGAAGAATCTCGAACGCCTGCGCGTTCGTACGCCTACCTTCGCCAATATCCCTGCTTTGGTCAAATTGATCCCTGGCAGTCAGCTGGCTGATGTGCCGGTATTGGTACTGACCATTGATCCTTGTATCAGTTGTACGGAAAGATAATATAATATAATGAGACTCTTCGTCATCTTTAAAACTATTATCAGAAGCCTGTGCTCCAAACCGGCGACCTTGATGTATCCCTTTGTCTTAAGGAAATATACAGCAAATGCCCGGGGCAGTATTTCTATCAAGATCAGCGACTGTATCTATTGCGGTATCTGCCAGAAAAAATGCCCGACCAATGCCATAACTGTCTATCGTGATAATAAGGCCTGGGAGATCGACCGGCTGAAATGTATCTCCTGTAATTGCTGTGTGGAAGTATGTCCCAAAAAATGTCTGCTCATGGATACGCAATATTCTCCCTCTATGCTGACCAAAACGAGGGAGTCCTTCTTCGGTGCATGAAAAACATCAGGTAGAAAAAATAGTCCAGGAAGCCATAGTGCTGGCCGCAGCCAAGAACGCCACCGGTGTGCGTAAGGTCTGGCTGGTCATCGGCGACCTGCTGGGCTTTGATGAAATGTCCGTGCGGATGTACTTTGAGCTCATGGCGGAAAGTACTATCCTGGAAGGCGCGGAACTGGAGATCGTCTGGGCCAGGGGCCAGCTGAACTGCCCGGCCTGCGAGAAGAACTTTGAGAAAAAAGGCAGTGACCTGAACTGTCCGGATTGCGGCAAGCAGGGTACCCCGACCGAGATCGGCAAAGAGTTCTACATCGAAGATATCGAGACTGAATAACCCCTAAGTACAAAAAGGTAAATAATTATTATTAATACACATTAACGTGCATTTATGTGGTAACGGTTTTGTGATCGTTATGACTATTATGATGCGTTGGCTCGCTGAGTAGCCTCGCATCGAGGCTGTATCGAAGCGCGCGCTTGAATTGCCCTTCGAGGGGCACTTCGATACGCCCCGCCAAGGCGCGGAGCTACTCAGTGACCAGGTTTTCCCTCTGTGCCTTTGTGCCTAAGTGCCTCTGTGCCTTCTTCTTTGGCACAATTCTTGTTCCTTCCCTCCGCAGACACTTTCGTCACAAGGAGACAAGATGATCAATACAACAGATACAGCCTTCGTACTTTCTTCCGCCGCTCTGGTGATGCTGATGACCCCGGGGCTGGCGTTTTTTTATGGCGGGTTGGTCCGCCGGAAGAACGTGCTCAGTATTCTAATGCAGTGCCTGACCATTCTTTGCGTGATCACCCTGCAATGGGTCTTATTCGGCTATAGCCTGGCTTTTGCTCCGTTCAACGGGTTGATCGGTGGCTTGCAGTGGTTAGGGCTTAATGGTGTAGGGTTTGAGCCTAACGCTGATTATGCGGGAACCATCCCTCATCAGGTCTTTATGATCTATCAGGCGATGTTCGCCATTATCACACCCGGCCTGATCATCGGTGCTTTCGCCGAAAGGATGAAATTCTCAGCCTTTCTGCTTTTTACTTTATTGTGGGCCACTTTCATTTATGATCCTGTAGCTCATTGGGTATGGGGTGTCGGCGGATGGTTGCGGGTCATGGGCTCCCTGGATTTTGCCGGCGGTAGCGTGGTACATATCAGTTCTGGCATCTCAGCGCTGGTCACGGCGCTCTACCTTGGCAAACGCAAGAACGTGGAGAAAGGTATCTCCCCGCACAACTTGCCGTTCTCCATTCTCGGGGCCGGTTTGCTTTGGTTCGGCTGGTTCGGCTTTAATGCCGGCAGTGCCCTGGCGGTGAACAATATCGCGGTCAATGCCTTTATCGTTACCCATATTGCCGGAGCGCTGGGCGGTATAGCCTATATGTTCATGGAATGGGTTAATAACAAGAAGCCAACCGCTTTGGGTACGATAACAGGGATGGTCGCAGGGCTGGCGACGATCACTCCGGCCGCTGGTTATGTGAACATCTTTGCCAGTGTGTGCATCGGGCTTTCCGCTGGTATCGTAAGTTACTATATGATCACCATCATCAAGACCAAGTTCGCTTATGATGATTCTCTGGATGTTTTTGGCGTGCACGGCATGTGCGGGATCCTGGGTATGCTCATGACAGGAATATTTGCTTCCAAGGCAGTGAATTCCGCTGGTGCGAACGGTTTATTGGCCGGTAATGGATCTTTTCTGCTGATCCAGATCATTGCTATCCTGGCCATTACGGTATTCTCACTGATCGGGACTTATGTCATCCTGAAAATAGTCGATGCCTTAATTGGGGTCAGAGTATCGCCAGCTGAAGAGAACATGGGCCTGGACCTGACCCAGAACCAGGAATCAGCTTACACGATATTGGTATAAAGAAAGGAATAGTATTATGAAAATGATCGTAGCGGTGATCCAGCCGGATGCTCTGGAAGATGTTCTGGATAGTTTATATAAAGAAAAGATAAATCTGGTCACGGTCAGCGAAGTTATGGGCCACGGCCGGCAGAAGGGGATAACCGAAGTTTATCGCGGAGTAAAAGAGGCGGGAAATCTTCTGCGCAAGATCCGCCTGGATATCGCCGTGAACAATAGTTATGTCGAAAAAGCCATTGAGGCTATTCTGGGCAGTGCCAAGACCGGCAATGTCGGCGACGGGAAGATCTTCGTTTTAGACTTGGAGCAGTGCATCAGGATACGGACGGGGGAAGAGGGCTCGAACGCAATTGGTTAAGGACGGTTATTCTTTTTAATATTGTTTAATGTTCCCAATTGCGTAATGACAAATGACCAATATCAAATGATGGTGTCGCTCCGCGACATTATATAAAATCATCGCAACGCGATACCTTCATTGGAAATTGGATATTGGACATTTGTCATTTTCTCGATCCCTTTGCACCTTTCCCATCCAGCCCTTATAATGCTTCCCATGTGCTACGCCATACCCGGCAAAGTCGTTGCCATTGATCAAAAATTTGTCACCCTGGAATATTACGGCCAGCAGAAAAAAGCGCTGAATGAGTTCAAGCAATTGTCCATTGGGGATTATGCTTATGCCCAGGGCGGTTACGTCGTGGAAAAGATCCCCTTGCAGGAAGCAGAGAATATCCTCTCCGCCTGGAAAGAGATCTTTTTTGAATTGCAGAACCTGGACCTGGAACTTTCCAGCAAGCCGTTGCGCGAGGGCAGCGGTGATAGCAAGCTGACCAAGCTTCTGGATAAAGCTACGCAGGACAAAGAGTTGAGCAAAGAAGACTTGCTTTATCTTTTCGAACAAAATGATCCAACATCAATAGAATTACTATTCAAGACGGCTAACTTCCTGCGTCATAAACATCTGGATAATTCCTGCTGCGTGCATGGCATTATTGAGATCTCCAATATCTGCGCCCGTGACTGCGCATACTGCGGCATTGCTTTGTCCAACAAAGAGCTGAAACGTTACCGTATGACCAAAGAAGAGATCATGGCCAGCGTTGAGGAAGCGGTGAACGTCCATGGCTTTAAGGCCTTGGTCCTGCAGAGCGGAGAACATAGCGGTTATGATAACGACCAGCTGGCCGATATTGTGCGTACTATCAAAGCAAAATACGATATTCTGCTTTTCGTCAGTTTTGGCGAGATCGGCCTGGACGGTTTGAAGAAGCTCTACGAGGCAGGTGCCCGCGGTCTGCTAATGCGTTTTGAAACCTCGAACCCGGAGCTTTATGCCAGGGTCCATCCTGGCTGTACGCTGGAAAGCCGACTGGAACATTTGCGCTACGCCTATGAGCTGGGCTATCTGATCCTGACCGGCGGACTGATCGGCCTGCCGGGACAGACCCCTCAAGATATTATCGATGATCTGTTCCTGACCAGGGATCTGCACGCGGAAATGTACAGCTTCGGCCCGTTCATTCCCCATCCCAAAACCAAGCTCTCCGCGGATAAGGCGCCGGATGAGCTGACCGTGATCAAAGTACTTGCTCTGGCCAGACTGCTTGACCCCAAGCAGGCCAAGATCCTGATCACAACCGGACTTGAGACGATCAGTCTGGAAGCAAGGCGTAAGGGCCTGATGGCTGGCGCGAATTCGGTCATGCTCAATGTTACGCCTTTATATTATCGCGGTTTGTACTCTATTTATCCCGGCCGGGCTCATGAAAAAGAAGAGATAGCTGTCCAGATCGAAGAAACACTTTCTTTGCTTAGATCGTTAGACCGTGCGCCGACTGATT
>JBAZXJ010000133.1:0-5023 GCA_041659865.1 Candidatus Margulisiibacteriota bacterium
GGATTTGGCATCTCTACCGCAAAACAAGCTTTGGCGATAACCAAACAAGCTGATGGGATAATTATCGGCAGTGCCTTGGTGAAACTGCTCGGCAGTGACAGAAAAAAAGCAATGGAGTTCATCAAGGAGATACGTCAGTCCATATGAACATTATCAGGCGCTTCAAACAATTCCAGGCGGCAACCCAGGCGACGATCAGCGCTCAGGATGTGGAATTTATCCGTAAGTTCCTCGATAAACAACAGCAGATCCTGTTCTATCGCATGCCGATCTTTGACCAGCGCCATTCCTGCGATGTCGCCTATCGGCTGATCAACAAGATCAAGACCGCTGAAGTTAACCAAGGGAAGATCAGTAACCGGGAAGATGCCGTGGTCGCGGCTTTGCTCCATGATTGCGGAAAAATGGAAGTGCCATTTTCGTTATATGGCCGATGTTTTTATGTTATTTTCAAAAAGTTCCTGAAGAATATCGGCTGGAGTTCCCTGGTCAAACTCGGTCAAAATAAACGATCATCCAGTTTGCTGCGAAACTTCTATGTTCTGGAATTCCATCATTTATTGGGAGCTGAGCTGTTAAAGCAGATCGGGGTCAAACCCGATGTGATCAAGATGATAAGCGCTCATCATTCAGGGATAGATCTTACGGACTCTTTGGCCTTGAATCTGCTCAAAGAAGCGGATATCGACATTTAGCTTGGAACTTCGTTAATGTGATTAGCCACGTTCTGAAAGATATGGTTGGAAATATTCCTGCCGATAGCGGTCATGGCAATGACCAGGAACATGCCGATCAGCCCGGCGATCAAGACATATTCAACGATAGCCTGACCTTTTTGTTTGACCATCAGATGTGTAGCCCCTTTGCTGATCCTTATTCGTTGCCACTTACAGCACTACTGTATCTAAACGAAGTGCCTTCTTCAGAACTAGACTCAACAATACCCTGCTGAGCATTCTGCCCCAGGGGATCAACCTGCTGTGCAACCTGCGTAACATACTGTCCGATCTTACGGCCAACTGAAAAATAACCGGCAACGAGGACCAGCGATATAAAACAGGCGATCATGGCATATTCAGCGAACGAGCTAGCGTCTTCTTCATTGATAAGCCTGGTCAGATTACTTCTTAACAATTCTTCCTCCTGATTTAGGAAACCCTGGCTGAAAGGAATTTTCAACCAGGGTTTGTTCTAAAACAACGATTATCCTTAGGTTAAGGAGTTGCCAACTGAGTTCATCAGGTTGCCAATTCTTCCGCCTAAAAATGTCAAAGCGACGATCGCTGCAATGGCGATCAGGGATGCGATCAACGCATATTCTACCAAGCCCTGACCTTCTTCTTCTCTGTATAATCTGGAAATCAATGCTTTCATGTTCATTCACCTCCTTTCTATAATGCTACTATAAACTAGGCATCGAATTCAAATACTATTTTTGGCACAATTACTTCTTCCATAGAAACCCCTCCGTGAACATACTCATGGACCGGCATCCCGCCCTTGCTTTTGAACCTGATATCATCTTTGGCCAGAACATATTGCGTATTCTCATTCCCAGGTAAACGATGATCTGCCGGCTTATCGATAAGGAACAGATCCTTATTAAGACTATTCCTATTAATAATCGTGCCAAGGGCAAATCTTTGAGAAAATGTCTCTTTTCCTTCCATATTGCGGTAATCTACCAGCCCATCTAATCTCATTGTATTATGAACTAGCTTACTGCCATGGTCAGAAGTGAGCAACACTGTTCCTTTTTGCTCATTTATCTTATTAAGAATCGCCTTTACCGCATCCTGTCTAAATTCAACCTGGACATGTTCCCTAAAGGCCTTTTCGCTAGCTTTGGTCGCCGACATGGTATGGGTAAGACCATCAACGAACATAAAAACAAAGGCTTTGATGTCATAGTCTTCATTCTTGATCCCCTTGATCGCGGTACTAAAATCATTTTCGGCACCGCGCAGATAAAATATCCTTTTGCCGTATTTTTTCGCCAAGGCAAAGAAAGCGGTCTCTTCATATTGGTTATTTTTCAATTCACCGTGATAGTATTCCCTGGCACATTGATCCGGATACAGACCGGAAAAAAAAGCATTTCTGGCATAGGCGGTATGTGTAGGTAAAATACTGAAGGATTGGGCATCTTGCTTTAATTTATAATTACTAAGTTCACCCTGCACGTAGTCCCTGATCTTGTGCCAATGATCCAGACGCAAACCATCGAATAGAAGAATGAACAGAGGCTTTTTGTATCCGGCCTGAAAGAAATCCGGCAGGATCTGCGGACTTAATAAAGGTTCTTTGGCCAAGACCAGCGCGGGATATTCGCGAAAGTATTTTTCGGAGAATTCAGCATTAAGTCCGTCCTTAAGTTCATTAAAACGCTGCCAGAGGATAGTATTCCCGCCGGCATCAAGCAGTAAATCGACCTCGCAAATATGCTTATAAACCGAAAACCAGTCGGTTAGCTTGCTTCTACCCAATTTGTTAATGTCTTCCAGTAATTGCTGAAAATTGAACTGGGTGGTACGCAGGTTCTCTTCTACCCTGTTCAGGCGGGCCGGCCAATTCAGTTTCATTAATTTGTTCTCACGGAATAAAAGCATCAGCCTGACGAACATGAAAACAATAGCAAACAGGATCAGTACCAGACCAAAGACCATAAGATTGATCGTCGTTATCGCTGTTTCCGAACTGATCTGGGCTTTCTGGGTATCTGCCTGGGGGAAAATTATGCCTACGGTCAAAGAAGCCACGACAAAGATCGTGACCAACAAGGAAAAGGTCAGGTCAGAACTTTGTCTTAAGGGCAGTTTTTTGAACATATTTGTCCTAAAGGACTTTTTGTTGTTCCAGACGTTTGCGCAGGGTATTTCGGGTAATGCCTAGAAGCCTGGCTACCTGGACCTGATTATTATTAAAGGCTTCCGTACTCTTTTTGATCAGGATATCCTCGATCCTGGGCAGGATATCGTAGCGTTCAATGACCTCGCATTTCATGACCGCTTTGAACATCGGGTCGAGATAAGCATCAAGGACTTCCTGCAATGAACCGGAAGCAACTGCGGCGCTGTTGCCTACATCCTTGAGGATTATATCCTCTTCGCCGATCACATTATCCTTGCTTAGGACCACTGCGCGGTTGATCACGTTCTCCAGTTCACGCACGTTACCAGGCCAGCGGTAATCCAGCAGCATTTTTTTGACCTTGTCATGGACCCTGTCGATCTTTTTTGCCGGACCCTGCGGGTTCTTTTTGCTGAACTCCTTGTTGAATTTCTGGATAAAATAATCGATCAGAACAGGGATATCTTCAGCCCGGTCGCGCAAAGGGGGAACATTTAAAGTAACTACATTTAAGCGGTAATAAAGGTCTTCGCGGAAAGAACCGTCAGCAATAGCTTTTTCCAGATTTTTGTTGGTAGCAGAGATCAGGCGCACATCCACCTTGATGGTAGTATTACTGCCCAGTCGTTCCAGTTCACCGGACTGCAGGACGCGCAGCAGTTTGGCCTGCAGCATCAAGGGCATATCCCCGATCTCATCTAGGAACAGGGTCCCACTATTGCATTGTTCAAAACGGCCGATCTTGCGTTCATTCGCTCCGGTAAAAGCACCCTTTTCATAACCAAAAAGCTCGCTTTCCAGCAAGGTATCCGGGATAGCAGCACAGTTCACGGCCAAGAACGGCTTATCCTTGCGATCGCTGTAACTGTATAAAGCCCTGGCAAAAAGCTCTTTGCCAGTACCGCTTTCCCCCTGGATCAAAACAGGAACATTACTGCCGGCGACCTTGCCGATCAGTTTGTATAAATTCTGCATCGATGGGCTGTTGCCGATGATCTTTTGCACGCCGACGGCCTGATCATCGGTGATCTCTTCCGCGATACTGATCTCCTGGGTCAATTTGCTTTGAGCGAGAGCCCGGTCGATCAGACTGGTTATTTCATTAACATCAAAAGGTTTGGTCACATAATCATAGGCGCCCATGCGCATGGTCTCAATAGTTATTTCGGTCGAACCAAAACCGGTCATCATGATGATCGGGATCTTGGGCTTGGCTAGCTTGATCTTTTTAAAAGCCTCCAGCCCGTTAACTCCGGGCATGTTGATATCCATGATGATCAGATTAAAATCCGCGGCGGTAGCCTGAATTATCGCCTCTTCACCGTTCTGCGCGGTAAAGACATCATAACCTTTATCCTTGAGGATACGCCGAAAAGAATGCAGGATACTGGCTTCATCATCGACGATCAAAATACGTTCCATCAGATCACCTACTTTAATTTCGATTTATATTCTTCGCTGTATGAGTTCAACAGCAGTTTGATCTTCTCGATCTCTTTGGTCATGATCGCCCTATCCTCTTCCATATCCGCTGAGAGTTTACCGTTCCAGCTGGACAGGAATAGCTGCAGCACGGTTATAGAACCGCGCAGATCATGCACGAAATGGCTGGTCTTTTCCCTGAATATTTTTTTGTTTTCTTCGTTCATATTAATTAATTACAATATTTTTTCGCTTTTTAGTCAACATATATTCTTGGCACCCTCTTGCCGATACCGCACAAAACCTCGTATTCGATAGAAGAGGTATTCTCGGCGACCTCTCTGACCGTAATGCTATTTCCGTCCCTGGTACCGATCAGAACGGCCTCATCCCCGATCTCGATCTGGTCCAGACCGACCTCGACCAGGGTCATATCCATACAGATCCGGCCGATAACTGGATATTTTTTTCGGCCGATGATGATCATGCCAAGATTGGACAACTTTCGGCTATAGCCGTCAGCATAACCGACCGATAAGGTAGCGATCCTGGTCGGAGAAGTCGTCTTGTAAGTAGCCCCGTAACTGACCAGAAAACCAGCGGGGACATCTTTAACAAAAGCCACCCGGCTCTTGAAAGTAAGCACATCCTTGTACATGGCCAGGCCGATCCGGACCATGCCAAGCTGGGTTTCAGGAAAATTCAAGGTAGCTGCCGAGTTGGCAGCATGCTTGATCGGAACAACGATATT
>JBAZXJ010000134.1:0-4555 GCA_041659865.1 Candidatus Margulisiibacteriota bacterium
CTGACTGAACTAGGTGTTTGCCGACTGACTACTGAATACTGGCTACTGGCTACTTTCTTCCCGATTGCACTGCGTTTAAATCTACGTTATATTTAACGCATGACAAATCTATCCCTGCAAAAGATCACTGATGATATCAATTTATTACTGCCAATTCTGCCAGCCCGTCTCCTGGATGCCGTCAATAAAAAAGTCAAACTCAGCGAGCTGACCGAAATAATCCTCGACGTAGGTCGTCTGCCGGAAGTGCGTTACGGCAAAGAGGGCAGTGAGTTCATTGGTACTGAGCCGGTCATATATGACGAGATAGACTACGTCTGCCATCGGGTAGGGGCTTTTAATACGGACAATCGTGCTGGTATCGAAAGAACCTTGCACCGTATCTCCGCTATCCGTAACCGCCAGGGCAAGATCGTCGGTCTGACCTGCCGGATCGGCCGGGCGATGTACGGGACGATCGATCTGATCAAGGATATAATTAGCCTGAAAGAGAATATTTTACTCTTAGGTGGTCCCGGTATCGGCAAGACGACCAAACTGCGTGAGATCGCCCGTATCCTTTCCGAAGAGAAAAGGGTGATCGTCGTAGATACCTCTAACGAAATAGCAGGTGACGGCGATATTCCCCATCCGGGCATAGGCAAAGCGCGCAGGATGCAGGTCTCTTCTCCCGAACGCCAGCATGCGGTGATGATCGAAGCTGTAGAGAACCATATGCCTGATGTAATAATTGTCGACGAGATCGGCACGGAAGAGGAAGCCGCTGCCGCGCGAACTATCGCCGAGCGCGGAGTTCAGCTGATCGGTACGGCCCATGGTAATTCTATCGATAACGTGATCAATAATCCTACGATCTCTGACCTTTTGGGCGGTATCGAATCTGTTACCCTGGGCGACGAAGAAGCGCGCCATCGCCATACCCAGAAATCTATTTTAGAAAGAAAAGCTCCGCCGACCTTTAACGTGGTGATCGAGATCAGAACACGTGATCTTCTTGCTATATATCATGATGCAGCTTCTGCCGTGGATAACTTTTTGAAAAAGATCCCGCTCTCGCCGGAAGTGCGCGGTGTCGATAAGGAAGGTAAAGTTAAGGTCTGGCCGAAGGAAGAAAATCTGCTGGAAATGGAACGGATGAAACAGGAAGATACTCTGCAGATCTATCCCTTTGCCGTGAATAAAGAGCGGTTACAGTTAGCGATCAATTCTGTAGGCGTGGCCGCGGTGATCTGTGAGGATATCAGCAAGGCCGACCTGGTCCTGACCTTGAGTTCCCAGAACAAACCCTCTTCCAAGATAACCAAGATGCTCAAGGACAAAAGCATCCAGATGCATTTGATCAAGACCAACGATACCAATAATATGATAAAATTCCTCAACCACGTTTTTCACTTGCAGGCAGATGTGGATGACGAACAACAAGTAGCTATCCAGGAAATAGAGAACGTCATCAAGAGCGTGCAAACCCACAAAAAAACCATGGAAGCCAGCCCGGCGAATCCTCATATCCGCCAATTACAGCATCGGATCGTTTCTCGTACCGGTCTGCGCTCTGAATCAATAGGCCAGGAGCCGAATCGCCGCGTCCGTGTTTACTATGCGGAGAGCCGTTAAGCGATGAGTAATTCCGGCCTGTTCATAACGCTGGAAGGTACAGAAGGTTGCGGGAAAAGTACCCAGGCCAAACTATTAGCAGAATACTTGCAGAGTCTGGGGCATAGCGTTGTCCTGACCCGTGAACCAGGTGGAACAGAGCTTGGCTCCAAAATCCGTACCATCCTGCTGGATAAGTCCAATAGTATCGATAACCTGGCCGAGATCCTGCTTTTTGCCGCAGACCGGGCCCAGCATATCTCGCAAACCATCAAACCAGCTTTGGAAAAAGGCCAGATCGTGATCTGCGACCGTTATGTGGATTCGACGACGGCCTACCAGTCTGGCGGCAAGGGGCTGGATAGCAAGCTGATCAAAGCGGTCAATGATATCTCTGGTGCAAGTTTTTTACCGGAACTGACGATAGTATTTGAGGTAGATATAGAAACAGGGTTAAAACGGGCCACCAAGGGCGGTGCTGACCGCTTTGAGCTGGAAGATCTTGCTTTTCACAGCAGGGTGCGGGATAGCTATAGAGAGATCGCCCGACAGGAGCCCAAGCGGGTTAAGATCATAAATATCAACGGACAGTCCATTGAAAATGTCCAAAGATCAGTTGAGGATGTCCTTAAAGTCTTGTTGAACAAGAGGGAGAGCATAAAATGAGCGGTGCAATTTCCAGTGGCGGCGGAGCAGGTATCCATCCCGGAGCCCCGATAATCTGGCCGGAAAGTAAACCGGAAGCAGAAGCAGTTCAAAGATCTCAAACGTCGGCCCAGACCGGCCAGGTCAAGTCTAGCCAGACGGCCCAGACAGCGCCTTCTTCTTCGACTGCAGAGACCCAGCAAGCGGCCCAGCAGATCCAGCAGCAGCAAGCGCAGATCTCGCGCAGGCTGAACATGCAGGACCTGATGAGCCAATTGCTCCAGGCGAATATGCGTCCGACCGAAGCCAATAAACAAACCGCTCTGCAGATGCTGCAATACGGACTGGAACTTAGCCCGGAGAATTTTGCCAAGCTTAATAAATTAACCCAGGGCGACCAGGGCCAGAGTACTACTGCGGCGATGCTGACCATCTTAAAGGGGCTGGATAATAATTCCGCGACCGTGCCCTTGCTGGCAAAATTCTTGCAGCAGAATCAACAGGTAGCCCAGCAAAACCAGGCAACCCAGGCTAGCCTGCAAAACCTGATCTCTACCTTGCAATCGTCAAAAGGCATGCTCCCGCCGATCTTGGCCGGTCAGCTGATAACTGTTGCCGGCAAATATGAAGAAATGTTCAAAAAACTGCCCACCAGCAAGGAAAACCTGGCGGAATTGTTATCCAAGGAAGGCAATATTTCCGACCTTAAGGGCTTCCGCGCTCTGCTCCAGGGTACAATGAAACAGCTGCAACAAACTGCGGATAACGGTTCCCAACAGGTCCAAAATACGATGAGACAGTTAGCCGAAGCGGAAAAAGAGCTTGGTGAATTGATGAATAGTATCACCGCCCAGGCAGTTCTGAGTAAATCCAATATCAACATGGACCCTTCCTTGCCGGAAAAATATTTTTACTGGCTGATCCCTAATTTTATTACCAGACCGCCATCTGACCTCGAACTGCTGATCCAGAAAGACGGCAAGAGTAAAAAGGACCTGATCGATGCGAACAAGACCACGATAATCATGAAATTACAGACCGAGGACCTGGGCCAGATAACCATTGAAATGAAAGTAGCCCAGCGCAAGATCGATTTCCGTTTTAATACCGAAGATGATGCTACCGGTAAATTGATCAACGCGAATCTGAAAGATATCAAGGAAAGAATGGAGGTCCAGGACTTCCGGCTTAATACCTTTCAGGTCCAGAAGAAGACCGTTGATTTTAAAAAATATCTGGTTCCGCTGCTGGACCTGGATGATATGACCAGGGTGAGGACGCAGGTCTAGACGGAAATAGGCATAAAGGCACTAAGGCACAGAGGCACAAAGGAAAAATGATGGGCACGCTTAGCGTGCCCTTTTAATATAAATTGATTGCAAAAAATATCAGAATTGGTAATAATTAAATTATGCCCGTAGACAACAGGGAAAATATTCAGGAACAGATCGACAAGGAAATGGACGACCGATCCAAAAAGGTCGCAGTAGCCTTAAATTACAATATTGATAAACCGGAATCCGCTCCATTGATCACGGCCCTGGGGAAGGGTGAGCTGGCCCAGGAAATAATCAAGATCGCCGAAGAGAACAGTATCCCGCTTTATGAGGACCGTGCCTTGGCCAGTCTGCTGTCCAAACTGGAAATGGATACGGAAGTCCCCCAGGAATTATATATCCTGGTTGCCGAAGTGCTGGCTTTTGTGTATAAGTTAGACAGGATGGCGCGCAAGCGTGAGTCGGTGGAGGAGGAGATCCAAAGAAGACCGCAAAAGTAGAGAGGTATTTAGTGTTGCTCAAGAGACAGCTGTTTTTTCTCCCGCTTATTTTCCTGGCCTTTATTGTTCCCGGTTTTTCCAATGAAGACGTTATTTACAAACTAGCTCCAGAACTAAAGAACGAAGAATACGTCTATGAGCAAAAAATGGAGAACATCGTTAACATGCAGACGCCTGGTTACAAGGAGCTCAAATCTGTTGCCCTGATCGATCTGAACGGCAAGCGTAAAAATATCTTGTATCGTGATTTTAAAGCCGGACCGCTGGCCAGGACCGGTGAATCTATGGATTTGGCCATCGAAGGGGAGGGCTTTTTTGTTCTGGATACTCCAATGGGTATGGCCTATACGCGGGATGGACGATTTGTGCTTGACCGGAATGGGCGGGTTTTGACCAGGGCTAACTTTTATCCGGTAATGGCTGATAATGGCGGGTTGACCCTGCCTGACCAGGACGTAGTGGTCAACCAGAAAGGTGAGATCTACAAGCTTGACCAGCAAGTCGGAAAATTCAAGGTAGTGGTGATCAAGAACCAGAAAA
>JBAZXJ010000134.1:4565-4992 GCA_041659865.1 Candidatus Margulisiibacteriota bacterium
TCCCTTAACGGCGTTCTCTTCATTGCTTCCAATAAATTACCGCTTGAATTTATCCTGGAAGAAGATTATAAAATAAGACAGGGCTATATTGAGAATTCGAACGTAAATTCGGTCGAGCAACTTACGAAATTAGCTTCAAAAAAGACTTATGACCTGAAAGCAAAG
Organism: Candidatus Margulisiibacteriota bacterium; assembly: GCA_041659865.1. Lineage (GTDB taxonomy): Bacteria > Margulisbacteria > JBAZXJ01 > JBAZXJ01 > JBAZXJ01 > JBAZXJ01. Next base: position 4,731 of record JBAZXJ010000134.1, read on the forward strand.
ATCTTGCAGATGGAATTGGGGAAGATCACGAAGACTTCGGATATGTTGAAGTAAGTAAAGAAGTAAAGAAGTAAAGAAGTAAAGAAGTAAAGAAGTAAAGAAGTAAAGAAGTAAAGAAGTAAAGAAGTAAAGAAGTAAAGAAGGATAAGGCTTACTAATAATTCTTTATTTCTTTAATTCTTTACTTCTTTGTTAAGGCATTTATAGTAATAACATAAAGGGGTTTCTCATGTTCAGACGATTTTATATTGCCGCTACCGGC
>JBAZXJ010000135.1:0-4987 GCA_041659865.1 Candidatus Margulisiibacteriota bacterium
CCGTGCTTTAACTAATTTTGCGCCTGTAGAACTGGAAAGGAAATTCGAGTTCCAGCTTGACGACAAGATCAAGCTAAAAGGAATTATTGACCGTATCGATGTCTGGAATAATTACGCGTTGCTGATCGACTATAAAACTGGAAGCAAGAAGTTCAAGATCAAGGATCTGGAGTCCGGCGAAGCTTTACAGCTTCCTATATATGCTTTAGCCATTGAGCAGGAGAGCAAATATCAATTGTCGGGAATGGAGCTTTATCTGTTGAAGGACAGCGAGCGCAAGGGGCTATATATAGAAAATGAAGGGAAGGCCGGCTTGCTTTATCTGAGCGGCAAGCGCCCGGCGATCTATAACAGCGGGCAATTCAAGGAACTTCTGCAGAGGACAAGGGAGAGGATAAGCATAGCGGCCCAGGGGATAGTGAACGGCAAGATCGCGCGTGAACCTTTTGACCTGGACTGCAGCGACAAGCATTGTGCCTACGCCAACGTTTGCAGGGTGGACAAGTGGGCCCTGGCAGGGTTACGGAGACGTGAGGGGGGAAAGGCCCCCTAAATCCCCCTAAAGGGGGACTTTGAAAACATTCCGTCATTGCGAGAAGTCCCGCAGCGGGACGACGAAGCAATCTCGTTACAAGAGATCGCTTCGCTTCGCTCGCGATGACGGAGCCTCGCTAACATTGTTAAAATCGCAGTTTTCTACTATGATTATCCCTCGATGAATAGAAAAGCCTTTTCTCTCCTTGTTCTCGCCCTGGCTTTTGCCTGCTATACGCTGGCCGCTGAGCTGCCTCAGGCGAGTATTTCCTATCCGGCCCCTGGCGCTGTGATCACGCTGGACGCTACCGTGACCATTTCCGGCACGGTCACCGGCAACGACCTTAAGTATTACGAGCTCTCCTACACGACCGACAACGCTACCTGGATCTTCAATAATATCTTGATCCCCGCTACCGTGCAGACCACGATCAACGGCTATATCGGGGTCTGGTACACCGCAAGCAAGAATATTACTAATACCTGGAAACTGCGTTTAAGGGCCTATAATAATGATGGTTATTGCTCAACATATTATGTGTCCAGCGTTATCGATGCTATCCCTCCGGTCGTAAGTAATGCGCGTTTTTATAATTTGACCACTGGCGCGAGCAATTGGTTCAAAACGGGCGACGTCCTCTATGTGACAGCCAATATTGCTGACAACAATATTATACTTACCGAGAATCTGCTGGCTAACCTGTCCGACTTCGGCGGTAGCGCCCAGGCAGTTCCGGTCAGCTGGAACAGCGCAGCTACCGGCGAGGCGGTCTGGAGAGTTACCGCTAACATTATCAAGAACGGCACGACCTCTTTTAATATTATGGCCAAAGACTTCGGGAACAATACTTCTAATTACATTGGGACTACGACTGCTGATATCAGCTTGCCAACTATCGATGTTTATGTGAACAGCAAAAAACTTTTTAGCGGTGATTATTTTCCGAGCAATATTTCCATGAATGGAACAGTGATTGATAATTATGGCCTGGTTTCATTTTTGCTTTCTTTTTACAGCGACGGAACATTGCTTGGCACGACGAACAATTTAAGCGGTTTGGACCTGGCGATGAGCTTTAGCGGTTTAAATAGCAGAGGCTTGCAAGTCGTCGCTGCGGCCAGAGATATCGCTGGCAATATTTCGACCAAGAATATTATCGGTCTTTCTTCGATCAGTTCTTACGCGCTTTCGGAATTGCTTTGCGCGCCTAATCCTTTCAATCCAAATAATGAAGTGTCGCATCTGGGCTATAAATTAAGCCAGCCGGCGATCGTTAAGCTTTCGGTCTATAGTTTGTCCGGAGAGAAGGTCTATAGTACCGATCAAAGCGGGATCATGGGCTATAACGAAATTACCTGGAACGGCATGGGCAATTACGGACAGATGATGCCTAACGGTCTGTATCTGGGGATCTTGCTGGCCGAGTATCCTGACGGCAGTAAACAGAAAATGGTCACCAAGTTCGTGGTCTTAAAATAATATGAACAAAAAACTTTTTACAATCATTATTGCTTTATTGATCGCTGTATCAGCTGCGGTTCAGGCTGCTGAATACGGTGGTTCCTTCCTGGAACTTGGCGCTGGCGCCAGGGCTTTAGCTATGGGCTCGGCCCAGACCGCTGTAGCTAACGATGCTTACGCCGCCTACTGGAACCCGGCCGGTCTGATGAACATCAAAACCATGGATTGTAATGCGGCCTATACTTCCTATTTTGGCCTGGTCAATAGCAAAGTGATCAACTTCTCACATGTATATGAAAAAGGGATACTGGCTTTCGGTTATGCCAGTAACTGGGTGGACGGGATCCACAATACGGTCTATACCGATAACCGGCCCCAGCTAAGTGGAGCTGACTTTGGCTATAACTCTTCCGTGATGATGCTTAGCAAGGCAGATCTTTTCCCCAAGGAATGGAACCTGCCTGGCCAAAAGAACGCTTGGGGTATCAATATCAAGTTTTCCGGCGAAGGTTTTTCTTATCGCCCCGGAGCTTCCGCTATGTCCCTGGATGCCGGCGTACAGCAGAAATTATGCGACCAATTCAGCTGGGGCGTAGCGGTACAGAATCTGCTCAAGTCTAATCTGGAATGGAACACGCCAAGCAAGAATCTGGAGCAGTTACCAACGATACTGAACCTGGGCGTTGCCTATCAGCTTGATCCGCAATTACAGTGGACCATGGACCTGCGTTTTAAGGACAGTAGGCCTTTTACTTACCATACCGGCGCTGAATACATTATCACAAATGCCAGAAAGAACGGGGTCAGCTACGCCTTGCGCGGCGGGCTGAATAACGGAGACCTTGCCTTTGGGCTAGGTCTGAACTACGGGGGATTTAAGCTTGATTACGCTTACGCTGGCTCCCGCGACAGCAACTTGGACGCTACTCATCTGATCTCCATAGGGTTTGGTAATTAATCAGCTCCAGACGCAGAAGATTCCTCGGCACATTTACAGTATCCATGCTATGCTCAAACTCTTGACACGCACAAAAAAATTATTAAAATATTTGTGCAAGGATCGATCTTGTGGTTGGAACCAAAGCAGTGCGGAGCTTGTCTAATAAAAAAATACGGGGGTAGATCATGGAACAGTCGATACAGGAAATTACAGAAAAGATCAAAGGGGAATCAGCATTTATCGCGGATATATATAAGGAGCTTGATAAGGTCGTGATCGGCCAGAGAGCTGTCGTGGAAAAGATCCTGATCTCGATCTTTTGCAATGGCCATGTCTTGCTGGAAGGGGTGCCTGGGTTAGCCAAGACCCTGATCATCAGCACACTTTCCAAGATCATCGATTGCTCCTTCAAGAGGATCCAGTTCACGCCCGACCTTCTGCCCGCCGATATCATCGGGACGATGATCTACAACCCCAAGACCATGGAATTTACCCAGAAAAAAGGGCCGGTTTTCCATAATATTATTTTAGGCGATGAGATCAACCGTGCCCCTGCCAAGGTGCAATCAGCATTACTGGAAGCGATGCAGGAACGTCAGGTCACGATCAGCGACCAGACCTATCCTCTGCCTTTACCGTTCATCGTTCTGGCCACCCAGAACCCGATCGAACAGGAAGGGACCTATCCTTTGCCTGAAGCCCAGGTGGATCGCTTCTTCATGAAGATAAAGATCGATTATCCGAGTTTAAAAGAGGAAAAAGTGATCATGGATTCCCAGGCCAGGATCGCGGAGGCCCAGATCGGCAAAGTGATCACAGCTTCAGCCATTGCCAGAGTGCAAAAAGTGATCGACTCGATCTACGTGGACGAAAAAGCCAAGGATTATATTTTGCAGATCGTTTCGGCTACCCGTAATCCGGAGAAACATAATTTAGACTTGAAGAACCTGATCGCCTTCGGTGCTTCCCCGCGCGCCAGTATCTGCCTGTATCAGGCGGCCAAGGCTCATGCCTTTATGCAACATAAAGGCTTTGTTTCCCCTGAAGATATCAAATCTATCGTTATGGATGTCCTGCGCCACCGTGTAGCGATAAGCTATCAGGCCGAAGCCGATGGTCTGACCGCGGAAGATATCATTCAGAAGATCCTGGATGAACTGGTCGTACCTTAAGCAAAAGAGGGTATCCCGATGATCTCTGCTGATATATACAGCCAGGTCAAACGCCTGGAGATCGAGACCAACCGGATCTTAAATTCCAGCTTTGCCGGCGAATACAATTCTGCCTTTAAGGGTTCAGGCGTTGAGTTCGAAGAAGTACGCCCCTATATCGACGGCGATGATGTCCGGGCTATCGACTGGAACGTAACCGCCAAATTAAATCAGCCCTTCGTTAAGATCTTCCGTGAAGAACGCGAGCTTTCGATCTTTTTACTGATCGACCGTTCGGCTTCTATGCAATTTGGCTCGACTGCTGAAACCAAAAAAGAACTGCTCCTGAAAATATCCGCCTTGCTTTCTCTGGTCTCGATGAAAAATAATGACAGGGTCGGACTGATCTTATTCACGGACAAGGTAGAGAAGGTCATCCTTCCCAAGAAAGGCCGCAAACATGTACTGCGCATTATCGAGGAGATCATGGCCTTTGAGCCCAAAGCGGTACAGACCAATCTATGCGCTCCGCTGGAACTGGTAGCAAAACTTAGGCTGAAAAAGTCCGTATTATTTCTGATCTCGGATTTCCGGGCCAATGATTTTGAACGTCCGCTGGAGATCGTCGCCCGTAAACATGATCTGGTCCCGATAATCATTCGTGATCCTCGTGAGCAGGAGCTGCCTGGCAATGTCATCCTGCGTCTGGAGGACCTGGAAAGCGGGGAGCAAGTCCTGCTTAATACCAGTGACCGCGGGTTCCAGCAAAAGTATGCTGAACTTTCTGCTAAACAGAACAAAGCCCTGGAACAATATTTTGTCGGGAGGTCGATCGCGACGATCCAGCTGGAGACCGGCAAACCGTATATAAGTACCTTGATCAATTATTTCAAAAGAAGG
>JBAZXJ010000136.1:0-4977 GCA_041659865.1 Candidatus Margulisiibacteriota bacterium
CGATGGCCCGGAAGGTGCTGGCCATAAGATGCTGTTCTGCGCCGGCACTATTGAGGAACCAGGCATCATTAGAAATAGCGGCCAACAGATCAGCGCCGCTATCAGCGAATTTTTTATAGATCCATGGGAAGGTCGATTCAAAACAAATGCCCAGCCCCAATTTATAACCGTTAACCTGCAAAGGTTGATATTTAGTCCCAGGCTCGTAATCATTACTAAAATATCCATGTTTGGCGAAAAGTCCGCGCAGAAATCCCGGGACGGGCAGATACTCGCCAAAAGGGACAAGGTTAACCTTGTCATAGCGTGAAACGGACTGGTCACGATAGACCACAAAAGCAGAATTATACAGCTTGCCGGCTTGATAATAAGGAGAGCCGAACACTATCCTGACCTTATTCTCACTGCTGATCAAGGCTAGTTCTGCCATAAAAGCCTGGTCTTGGGTCAAAAGCTGGGGAACAATTGTCTCCGGCAGAAATATGATCTCCCCTCCGGTCAACTCCTTGCGTGATAAATTAATACCTTTACAGCCGGCAAGATCACCCTTACCAGAAGAGCAAGAAATATTAGCAGTTGAATATATGACCGGTTTTCCTGAACCAGGAAATGGCAATTCTGCCAACATTGTTAGATATTTCTGTTTAAGACCTTCATAATACATATTATTTAGCTTATGTTCCTGGGGCACGTTCGGCTGCAGGACTACTAATTTGCATGGTGGTTTTTGGATCAGGCTGTTAAGTTTGAGCGTGCCGTAGGAATAGGCCGCGAGAAAGGAAATAATCGCGATGAGGACAAATATCAACACCTCAATACGCGGAGCCATTATCAATGCCGGCACTTCGACAGGCTCAGTGACCGCAACGTCCGGTGTTTTTTTGCTAAACTTGCTGAAGCCCACTTTCAAGACCAAGGCCAGTCCCGTATTCACCAGCACGATCAAATAACTTATCCCCGGGACACCGGTCAGCCTGGCCAGCTGGGCGATCGGCAGATCCTGCCATTGGGAGTAGCCCAGCCAGGATAGCGTTGAGCCGAAAATACCGAACTGCCTGGCCCATTCGATAAAGGCCCAGAGTATCGCCGGACAAAAATAAAATAATAGTTTTTCTTTAGGATCTTTGCTGTAATAAAGCACAGCGCGACAGACCAGGACCAAAGCGGCCCATAATAATATCCAGAAAGTCCCGCCAAGTATTATGGCTATCCAGGATAACCAACCGCCGCCCGGATACCAGTGGTTGATGGTCAGGATCCAGCTGAGAGTTGTGCCAAAGTAGAGAACGGCAAATATGGCGGCAGCAATAAAGGCTTTCTGGTTATTTTCTTCCCTGATCAGAACCAATACTAGCGGGACTAAAGAGAACCAGGCCAGCCAGAATATATTATATGGTGGAAAAGCCAAACTTAAGAATAAAGCGGAGATCATTACAGCAAAAATGGTCATGCTACTATTCTACCCTAACCTGCCAGGCAATGATATCCAGCGAACTGGCAATTGTCTGGTCACCTTGATCTGTGCCAGCTCTATACTCCCCGGCGATGTTGCGGAACTGACCTGCTATGTCCAGGCGGTCAGACAGTTTGCGGTTAGCGTCAACGGCAAGAAGGTTAAAATAGCAATTTGCGAACGCCGTCCCTCTGTTCAAATTGGTCAGGTCAAAATACAGCACGATCTTGTTCACATCCGCGGATTGATCGCGCTCTAACACAGAGCGTTGGAAACCATAATGAACATTGTCGCTAGCTACCGCAGGGAACGCACCTTTGGTCAGATAGAACGAATTTCCCTCCAGCAGGACATAATCGCCCCAGCTGGAAAAATAGTTCTGATAGTAATAGCTGATCTCCCGGCGGGAATCCCCGACGATGATCGCTTGCGGGTCATAGCTTTCGCCTGGGCCGATAAGATAAGGCAGTAAGTTAACGTCCGGGAATAAAGGTTCGCTGTTATAAGAGAATACAAAATAATACCTGGCCTGTGCAGAGACAGGACCGGCAAAGGTTATCTCCACGCGCAATTTATTACCAACAAGATCTTTTTGCGTAACCACGGAAGCACAGCCGGATAAGAATACCGCCAGTAAAATAATGATCGAATAATACACTTTGTTTTGCATTCTACACCTCTCCCCTAACCCCTCTCCGCCCGCCTTCGCTAAGGCTACGGCGGGCAGAGAGGGGGACCGGACCTTCTTGAATTAGTTGTTCTAACATAATAAAAACCTTATCTATATTACTACAAATATCTTCAGAGGGTATCCTGATGATCGCAAAGCCTGCTTTTCTCAGGACCAATTCCCTATTTTGATCATATTCTTTTTGCTCATTATGAACACCACCATCAATTTCGACCACTAACTTTTTCCCATTACAGCAAAAATCAACCACAAAACCACGCAGAACAACTTGCCTTCTAAATTTAAGCCCCAGGAATTTTCCGGCTCTCACTTTTTGCCAAAACATTTCTTCAGAACATGTTTGTTCTTTTCGAAGCTTCCTGGCGAATATTACTTTTAACCGTTTCGGTTTCATATATTCCAAAACCTTTCGCCCCCTCTCTGCCAGCCGCATCGGCTTGGCGGAGAGGGGTTAGGGGAGAGGTCTTACAATCGGCTCGGAGCCGCGTCCCAGTCCGTGCTCATCTTAACACCTTCCCTGCCGCCGTAGAAACGCAGCGGTTTTTTGTCCCAGGCTTTTAGCGTGAAGACCAGCAGGTATTCCTCACGGAACTGGTCATAGCGGAACTGCGCTGTCCAGCAATGCAGGTCCTTGGCGATCTCCAGTTCTCTTAACATATAGCGCCCTGAATAGAGGTCGTAAACATGTTTGACCCGAAAGTCCCAGGTATCTGCCCACTTTTCGCCGCCTTCGCCTAGCCCATATTTCAATTCCGAGGAAGCACTCTTAAAGACACCCTTGTTAAGGTCCAAAGCGTTCTCTAGTTGAATTGCCGTACGTTCGCTTGGCTTATAGGACAGGACAGTGATCATATCCACCAGCTTGTCCCTGTCCCTTTCCAGGTTATAGCCAGACTTCCAGAGAAGAGAGGTTTTATCGTCCGGTCTATAGGTGATATCGGTCATGATATCGTCGTAAGTCCTGGTATTGAAATTATATCCGCTGTTAATGTTCCAGACAAAACGCTCCTGATCGAAAAAGGTCAGAAGGTCAGTGATATTTCTAAGCTCATTACCCCTCTGGTCAAAATAGAAGGGGGACTGACCATTACTGTAGCGATGGTGATAGACCAGGCGGTTCTTGAGGTTGTCAGCATCGAGATAATGCCCGGCCTGATCATCGTTAATGAACTGACTGTCGCCGGAGCCGTAGAAATATTGTTCATAGCGCCGGCTTAATTTCAAGGTACTGCCCAGATCAAGTTCAAAGTCCTTCCTGATATTGAATACGGTCTGATAGCGTTCCGTGGAAAAATCCCTGCCCCGCCCAGCCGAACTGATGTATTGCACTTCGCGGAACCGGCCGGCGCCCAGGCTGGTGTCCACTGCGAAAAGCCCCAGGTCAGTGGAATTAAGTTCTGCAGTTATTTCCGGAAGTTTTTCCAGATACGAAAAGGTGTTGTCCCCGGTATAAAGTTCACGGTCCAGGTCGGTGAACATTTCCATATCGATGACCAAATTCTTGTACAATGCACCTTGACCTTGTTTCAAAAGTATCGAAGAAAAAAGTTTCTCGTCAGCAGGACCGGTATAATTACCATCCCGGTAATAATTAAATCTAACCTGGGAATCCAGCGTACCCGGCACCAGGTTCTTTCTGTAATCCAGGACCTGGGCTTCGCTGAAATGATCGCGTTGATAGTCCCGATAAGTATAGTCATAGTTAAAGTTCTGACCTAAATCCTTCTGCTGGACACCTAAACGTTGTTCTTTGACCCTGGACAGAAGATCGTAGTTCTGGCCAAGACTGGCCTGTATACTATTACTTGCTGTCTCTTCTTTGACCGTAAGCTCGTAATTCTGGTATTCCACCCTGCCCTCCGGCACCAGGTACATCTTGGTGGAATCATATTTAAGATTTAGGGTCGTATTGTCAGCAAGGCCTAAATAATGATCGATCCGACCGATCCAGTCAGTTACGCCGGTATCCTGCTCTCTGACATTGTATAAATACGCGGTACCGTAATTGCGTTCATTAAAATAATATCTGTTCCTGGCGCCTAAACCCAACCCTTTCTTTTGCATCCAGTCAATATAGGCAGTACCACCCACCAGCTCATTTAGCCGATAAGTCTGTCCGGTCTTGATGAACCAGCCCTCGGTCTCATTTTGCCCAATGATCGGCATGATCACCTCGCTGTCTTTGAGCCAAAAAACATAATACGGGGTATAAAATATCGTCTGCTCAGCGACTTTGAACCGGACATTTTGCCCTTCAACCCGGTCACCAGGTATATAGCGAAAGCTGTCGGCGTCTATCCGGTAGTGGCTATATTCACAGGTGGTCAATTCGCCGCTCTGGCCGGCCAAGTCGGCATTAAGCCGGCCGGACGCCTGTTGTGCCTTCAAGTACAGATGCCCCTTGATCTCCGGATCATCGCTGATCATCTGCAAGGCGCTGACCACCGTATCAGCAGAGGCTATGCGATAAGCGACGGACTGCCCGCGCAGGAGGATATTGCCCTGGCTGATCGTCACGTTACCGGTAGCCCAAAGGGTCTTATCCCCGACATCAAAGATCAGCTGGTCAGCAAGGACCTGGGAATTTTCAATATTAAGCTGGACATTGCCTGAAGCAGTGATCAGTTGTTGTTCTTTGAAGTAACTTAGCTGGTCAGCTTTAATATCGACGGGGATCTTTTCGGAGGCGAAGGAAGAAACAGCAATTCCAAGGTGCAGGATGAGGTAAACTATTATAAAGGTATTCCGCAAACACGCACCTCGGGCAAATAATCCAGAACGCAGGAAGGAAAGGAATACTACCCCGTCATTGCGAGGAGTCTTCGACGAAGCA